>NZ_CP019366.1 GCF_000012085.2 Borrelia turicatae 91E135 | reverse complement strand
TTTTTTAAATTCTTCATTCCAGTAGCCTTTACAAATAATTTACACTCTTGATTAAGTATAGATTGCAACAAAACATGATGCATTAACATAAAATATAAACATTACTTATTCAAATAGACTTGTATGTTCATTTCTCATTAAATAATCTATAAGCTCATCACATTAACAATCCTCTCTCATCGCCTTAAATATTCTTGCACCACTACCTCACATAATCAACAAGCTTTATAAAGCCTTTATCTAAAACCTTATATTCCTTATTTAATAAATCATCTTTTTCGATATCAGCATTCAAAAACAATTACCCCTCAAAGCTTTAAAATAATTTAAAACAACAATCTCTACTCTTATTAATATCCTTAAAATGGGAATATAAAATAAATACACAGTCAAATCTTAAAGGTAATTGGTTTGTAAAAACTTCTTTAAATAAAATCAATAAGAGTTCCTTTATAAGGAACTCTTATTGAAAATACTAATGTTATAAAATATTTAAATCTTTACCGTCTCTATCTTTCAAGATTTGATAGATAAGATTTTGCTTCTTCAATGAGTTTTTCTATCTCTTTCTTTCTGCCTCTTGCTTCTCCTATATTAGAAGAAGAGGATTCTAATAAACTTAAAACATTTTCTGCATCACTGCGTGACTTTTGAGCTAAAAAATCACTCTTCCCTTTTCTTGATAAGTAACTTCTACGTTTTTTATTTCTTAATCTTTCAGTAATAGCTTCTTTTAAAGTTTTTTCAGCTTCTCCAAAAAAATATTTTGCAGATTCCAATTCACCAATTGCAATATCAATTTTATTCATAAGACCCTCAGAATTAAAACTTTCACCCCTCAAATAACCTTGTAATCGATTTAAATCTTGTCTCTTTTCCTTATTCTTCCTAAAATTTATTCCCAGTAATCCTATTTCATCCTGGATTTTTTTAGTTACATAATAAAGCTCTGTCTTCATTTGTTCATATTCATTTCTAAGGCTATATGCACTCTCCATTAATAAAGAAAATCCAGAATTTTTAAGAGCATTTTCTACCCCTTTAATTGCCTTATCTGCGTCTTTTTCGTACTCAGTACTTGGAACTAGATCCTTTTCTTCTATTTTTATTACTTCTTCTTGAACATAATATGGATATACTTGTTGAGGATAATTTGAAGACCCTCCTTGTTGAGGATATTTAAATACTGGAATAGCATTATTAACAGGTTTCACTTCCATATCTTGTTGTATTTCTACTTCTTCTTCAAAACCATCTATAACAACTTCTTTTTGTTCCTGATTTTCTTGTTCATGGTTTAAATCTTTATTATCTTTGCTTTCATCTAAAAATTTTTCCCTTGCTTTATCTAGCAATTCATTAAGGGCATTTATATCACATGATAACAAACATAATAATGTTAACATACATACTGATAAAATACTTCTCTTCATATCTCCCTCCTGGGACATCAAATTATTTAATTATTGAATCTCGATATTGAAATACAACAATTATTGGTAAATATACACCTTTTATTTTAAATTTCAAATAAATTATTAAAATAATACAATACTCTCACTTTGACCTACTTAAAAACACAACAAAACTATTTTATTAAGTAAATTTATACAATAAAGAACAAAGATATTATCTTAATATAAAACTTGTAATTAATTACATCCAATTTAAACTTTAAAAAAATAAATAATTAAAAAACAATTAACTAAAGTAAACATATCATTCAATAAAAACAAAAACTAAGAAACCTAGTTCCTACCTTTACTTTCCGAATAATTCTACTCGCTTACTAATCAAAACTAATCTCATCAATCATTTACCACTTAGCTAAAAAGGTTTAACTAGATCCTATTTATTTATCTTTAGTACAAATATTTAATGCGTCACAAAAATGCAAAGAAGGAAAACAATTCTCATAAAAAGAAGAGTTTTCCTAAAATGACTTTATTTAGTAGATTATTTAAATAGACAATTTATTTAGCAGTAGCAGGTTGAGTAGTACTAGCTTCAGTTGATTCAGTTGTGGTTTCTAAGTACTGTATTCCCTTAACTGCCTCTCCTATCTTTTCTAGATTGCTTTCTACTGTTTTCCTAATTATAAAATCAAGTACTCCTAAAACCTTATTTACAGCACTTATAGCAGCAGCTTTAACTACAACAGCTTCATCACCATTAGGTTGAGCAAATTTACCACCCTTAGTCATAGCTTTGAGAGCCACAGCAGCTGCTAAATCGGCATTAGTCTTTGCTCCTGCATTATTACCATTAGCAATAGTACCACCAGCTAGTAACCCAGCTTCATGATTGTTATTATTTTGAACAAGAGCAGCAGTGGAAGTCTTAGCATCTTTAATTTTATCAATCATAGCCCATGGATCAGCTTTAGACACTTCAGCCGCTAGTTTAGGACCAGAGTTAGCAGCTGCAGCAGCACCAGTTCTTGCAAGTGATTCTACTGCATTAGCAGCACCTGCAGCTATTTGATTACCAGCATCTCCTACATTAATCTTTACTCCAGATTCCTCTGCTGCTTTAATAATTTCCTTTACACTGTCAATTATCGCTTTTACACTATTTTCATCAGCACCAACAGCATTATTATCAGTAGCAGCATCACCAATATTAGTATCGCCAGCTGCTTTAGCAGTATCAGCAAGTGTAGTTAGAGCAGCAATTAGTCGTTCAAAGACCTCACTAGCACCTTTAATTGTAGACTCAACTCCTGTAGTATCAGCATGAGGAGTAGAGGTTATGTCTTTTGCTAAACCATCTAATTTATCCTTAGTATCACCTAAACCTTTTTTTATCTTATCAAAGTGTTCACCAACTTTACTTCTATTGTCTTCGAGTTTAACAGCATTAAACCCAAATGCATTCTCAATAACATTACCAAAAACGCCAAAAATCTCTTGAAACCCATGTCCTATCTTAACTAATGAATCAAAGAAAGAAATTTTAGATTAAGAAAAGCCAATTTAACTTCTCAAGTTTAATTACAACAATATAGAAGGCAATCTTTAGATGTAGATCTAAGATGCCTTCTACTCTCATCACTAAATAATCTAACTATCTACCTTATTGCTTCTTACTTAATTCTGAAACTGGTTCTTGCGGACCTCTTACTTTATCTATCTTTCCTTTTGCTTTTTCAAGAACATTCTTTACTGTCTTTTTAATTAGATCTTCTACTGCTACTAATAGTTTATTTACCGCTGTTATTCCTGCTGCTTGTACTGCTTTTTCATCGCTATTCGCATTATGTGAAGCTAATTTACCATCTTTAACCAAAGAGCGTAGTGCTATTCCTCCACTCACCGCACCTGTTAACGCTGCATCTTGGGCTAAATTAGCTGCAGTAGCTCCTCCTCTTGCAAACTTTAGTGCACTTGTTGAACCATCTGCATTACCCCCTATTGTTCCAGTCGCATCTCCTTCGGCTGATTTAACAATCGCTGCTAATATTTCTTCTCCCCTCACAGATGATACTATTAATGCTGCTTCTGGTCCCGCAGTTCCTCCTGCCACAGCACCTGCTGTTAAGACCTTAGCTCCATTTTTTGCATCAGTTCCTCCTATTGATGCTTGAGCTACTGTTACATTACTTGCAATTGGTTCTTTAATTTCTCCTCCTGTCTTGGCTGTGTCCACTATTCCTTTCAATGCTTTATATGCTACTTTTAATGCATTTTCATCTGCTGATACTCCGCTTTGATTGCTTGTTGCTTCACCTACCTTGTTAGCATCACCTATATCTTTTAAAGAATCTAAATGACCTTTTAATGTGTTTAAAGTAGCCTTAGCAGCATCAACTGCGCCTCTAATTGCCTTCTTTAATAAGCCATCTTTATCAATATCTATTTCTGACTTTTTTGCTACTTGCTCTAATTCATCAGATGCTTTCCCAAGTGTTTCACCTAGACTGTTAAAATATTCTCCTACCTGATTCTTAGTTGTATCTTTAGTTACTCTTAATCCCAAGGTACCTGATACTAGTTCCATAAATGAATAAAAAGCATTTTCAGCACTTCTTCCAACTTCCATTAGGACTTCACTTAAACTGCTTCCTCCTGTAGCTGCCTCGCCATCCTTACCAGCTTGTGGTTGTTGCCCACTGCCACAACTAAGAAGTAAAAATAAAGATATAAGTATAGTTATATTAAAGTTTTTAATTCTCTCACTTAATCTATGCTTCATATTATAGTCCCTCCTTATTGCAAGATAAAAATAAAGTCATCAATAATGCACTTAAAGTAATTCTTTTCATTATTACGTGCCTCCTTATTACTCAAAAGGGGCAAGATAGGGGCAAGATATAGGTAAAAGGAAAACGGTTCTCATGAATAGAGAAAAGTTTTCCTAAAATGACTTTATTTAGTAGATTATTTAATTAGATAATTTATTTAGTAGCAGCGGGTTGAGTAGAACTAGCTTCAGCTGATTCAGTAGTAGTTTCAGAGTACTGTATTCCCTTAACAGCTTCTCTTATCTTATCTAGATTGATTGCTACTGTTTTTCTAATTATTAAGTCAAGTATTCCCAGTACCTTATTTACAGCAGTTACAGCAGCGGCTTTAACTGCACCATCTTCATTAGCAGCAGCACTAAATTTACCACCCTTAGTCATGGCCTTAAGAGCAACAGCTGCTGCTAAGTCTGCATTAGTAGCTGCCTTAGCACCATTAGCATGACTAGGAGTACCAACTGCTAATGTTCCAGCATCATTATTATTGTTTTGATTAAGATTACCAGCTGTGGTTTTAGAATCTTTTATTTTATCAATCATTGCCCATGAGTCTGCTTTAGATACCTCTTCAGCAAGTTTAGGACCAGAATTATCACCAGCACCAGCATTGGCAGCAAGCGCAGCAGGTGCGTCAGTATTAGCAGCAGCATTTACTGCATTACCAGCATCTCCAGAACTGATTTCTACTTCAGATTTCTTTGCTACTTCAATAATTGCATTCACACTTTTAATTATAGTGTCAACTCCATCCTTATCAGCAGCAACTGCAGCACCAGCATTATTAGCATCACCAATATTAGTATCACCAGCTTCCTTAGCAACCCCAGCAAGTGTAGTTAGAGAAGCAATTAGCTGTTCAAAGACATCATTTGCACTGCTAATTGCACCCTTAACAGCTTCAATTGTGCTACCATCAGCATTTTTTGCTTCAGATATTTTATCTGATAGCTCATTTAACTTCTTCTTAGTAGTTGTAAGTCCATCTCCGATCGTCTTAAAGTATTCACCAACTTTACTTCTCTTGTCACCCGATTTAACTGCAGTAAGTCCCAAAATATCCCCAATAGCATTACCAAAGATGCCAAAAATCTCTTGAAATCCTTGACCTATTTTGATAAGTGAATCAAAGAAAGAAATTCTAGATTCAGCAGCCAGTTTAACTTCTTAAATTTCATTACAACAATATAAAAGGCATCTTAGATCTATATCTAAGATAGCCTCCTACTCTTACTTTTAAGCAATTAATCTATCTATTTTATTGCTGATCTGCTGGTTTTGTAACTCTTGCTTCATCTATTTTTTCTTTTGCTGTTTTAAGCACATTCTTTACTGTCTTTTTAATTACATCCTCTACTGCTACTAATAACTTATTTGCTGCGGTTACTCCTGCTGCTTGTACTGCTTTTTCACTATTATCATTATGTGAAGCTAATTTACCATCTTTAACCAAGGATCGCAATGCTATTCCTCCTGCTACTGCTGCTGCTTTTGGTGTATTTGCATTTAGGTTGTCCTTTGTTCCTCCTTTTGCAAAACTCATCGCAGTTGTAGTTCCATCTGCCGCTGCTCCTAGTGCTTGATCACCTTCTTTTGAGGCAACTATTGATGCTAGTATTTCCTCACCAGTTACTGCTGATACTATTAATGATGCTTTTTCTCCTACTGCTGCCTCTGGTTTGTCTATAGCTAATACCTTAGCACCATCCTTATTATCTACCCCATTTACTGTCAATGTTGTATTCCCTGCTTTTGGTGCTAAAACACCTGCATTTGTTGCTGCCTTTACTATTGACTGCAATGCATTAAGGAGTTTATTCAATCCATCATCAGCTGGTTTGATTCCTTGTTGATCATTTTCTGCCCAACCTACTACTTTGTCATCACCTACTCCTTTTAAGGAGTCTAAATGGGTTTTTAATGTGTTTAAAGTAGTCTTAGCAGCATCAACTGCTACTCTGATAGGATTTTTAGATGCATCGTCTTTCTCAACATCTGCTGTTGCCTTAACTGCTACTTGTTCTAAGTCATTTGCTGCTGCTTCAAGCTTAACACCTAGACTGCTAAAATAATCTCCTACCTCACTCTTTTTTGTATCTTTAGTTACAGTAAAACCTAATGTATCTGAAAGTAACTCTAAAAATGAATAAAAAGCATTTTCAGCACTTCTCCCTACCTCCATTAGGACTTCACTTAAACTTCGCCCCCCTGTAGCTGCCTCGCCATCCTTACCAGCTTGTGGTTGTTGACCACTGCCACAGCTAATAAGTAAAAATAAAGTCATTAATAATGCACTTAAAGTAATTCTTTTCATTATTACGTGCCTCCTTATTAACTCAAGGGAGCAAGATATAAATAAAAGGAAAACAATTCTTATGAAGAGAGAAAATTTTTCCTCAAATGACTTTATTTAGTTTATGTTTATTGTTATTAATTCTGATTATTGGTTTTTAATTTCAGGAATCTGCTTATCAGTAGTTACAGGAGTATCTTCAGGATTAATTTTCATAGAATCTTTAACTTCTTGGGTTTAATTACAACAATATAGAAGGCATCTTAGATTTATATCTAAGATGCCTTCTAATCTTATTTTTAAGCAATTAATCTAATTATTTATCTTATTACTGACCTTCTGGTTTTGGAGCTCTTGCTTTATCTATTTCTCCTCTTGCTTTCTCAAGAACATTCTTTACTGTTTTCTTAATTATATCTTCTACTGCTACTAATAACTTATTTACTGCATCTATACCTACTGCTTGTACTTCTTCTTTACCTCCTGCATTACCATCTCCTGCGCCTGATGCTAATTTACCTGACTTAACTAATGAACGCAATGCTATTCCTCCTGCTACTGCTGCTGCTTTTGCAGCAGCATTTGCTAAGTGATTTCCATTATTACCTCTTGCAAAACTCATTGCGGTTGTCTCCGCCTTTGCAGCTTGTGATAGTTCTGGATCATTCTCTCCTGATGCAACTATTGATGCTAACATTTCTTTGCCACTTACTGTTGTAAGTATTGCAGCTGCTTTTCCTGAATCTCCTGCTACTGGTTTACCAGTACTATCTGTAGATAATATTTTAGCACCATCCTTATTATCTGCGCCTCCATTTGCCTGTACTGCCACTTCTCCTGCTTCCGGCTTTGAAATACCTTCTTTATAAGCTATGTCCACTATTCCTTTCAATGTATTATATGCTTTTTTTAATTCAACATCAGCTGGTTTTTCCCCTTCTTTATTACTTGCTGCCTCACCTACTACAGTTCCATCACCTATATCCTTCAAGGAATCTAAATGACCTTTTAACATACCTAAAACTTCCTTAGCCGTATCAACTGCGCCTCTAATTGCTACGGATATTGATCCATCTTTAACTCCTTCTACTTCTGAATTTTTTGCTACTGCTTCTAATTCTTCAGATGCTTTTCCAAGCTTCACACCTAGCTCGCTAAAATACTTTCCTACTTCATCCTTCTTTGTAGTTGATTTAGCAGTAAAGCCTAATGTATCTGAAAGTAACTCTAAAAATGAATAAAAGGCATTTTCAGCACTTCTACCTACCTCCATTAATACCTCACTTAAACTTCGCCCCCCTGTAGCTGCCTCGCCATCCTTACCAGCTTGAAGTTGACCACTTCCACAGCTAATAAGTAAAAATAAAGATATAAGTATAGTTATATTAAAGTTTTTAATTCTCTCATTTAATTTATTCTTCATATTATAGTCCCTCCTTATTGCAAGATAAAAACAAAGTCATTAATAATGCACTTAAAGTAATTCTTTTCATTATTACGTGCCTCCTTTTTTACTAAGGGGGTCAAAGGGGGCAAAATGGTTAACAAGCTTCAAACAAAATAAAAACAGAAACTAAAAAAATAGGCACTATAATCTTAAAGAGATTGAGTATGATACAACAATTAACAGGATTCATTGTTGTTAACAAATAATTAAATGATTTTGATAAAAAATAATTGATATGTAATCAATTAAATAAAGGGCTAATTGAATAAATTTACTTTACTAATAATGACATTAATGCTAAGAATATTCCTATATTAAGGGTAATAAGGGTACCAAACATCCAACCATGAAGTCTTAATGTACTCTTAAGTTCAGATGCAGTTTTATCAAGTTTACTATCAAGCTCCACATTATTAATTTCCATATCTTTTCTAACAAGAGAAACCTCATTTCTAACATTATCAATCTTATTATCCAAATCTTTAATGTCAGATTTTAATTCACTTCTGACAGAATCTATTTTGTTATCAAGTTCATTGAATTTAGTATCGATTTTGGTATTAAGATTATTCTCAACAGAATCTATTTTGTTATCAAGTTCATTGAATTTAGTATCGATTTTGGTATTAAGATTATTCTCAACAGAATCTATTTTGTTATCCAGGTCTTTAATATCAGATTTTAACTCATTTTTAACGTTGACAATTTTATTATCAAGATCTCTAATATCGGCTTGTAAGGTTGCTTCTACCTTTTCAAGCTTAAGGTTAAAAGTAGTCTCTAAATACTCAATATCCTTGTAAGTCAGTTCATTTTTATAATATCTGTAAGATAAATCAATAGCAATATCTCTATTTATACCAGCTTTAGTAAGTTCATTGATGACCATTTGTTGAGTAATTACTGGTTGAGCAAGTCCCATAAGAATCTCCTTATATAATTATTATATAAAATATTAACTGTTATAGGAACCTTATTTTAGTAAAATGTGCCTTAAGAAAACCCCTAACTATAACATAAAGTATTTAGTCTATTTTCTTTAGTTTATCAAAAAGCTTAAATGCAGTCTTACAATCAATCTGTTGTTAAAGGATTCCATCACTACGCTTTAGACCTGAGTATTATTACAAATAGTAAAAAAGGAAAACAATTCTTATGAAGAGAAAAGTTTTCCTAAAATGACTTTATTTAGTAGATTATTTAATTAGATAATTTATTTAGTAGCAGCGGGTTGAGTAGTACTAGATTCAGTTGATTCAGTAGTAGTTTCAGAGTACTGTATTCCCTTAACAGCTTCTCTTATCTTATCTAGATTGCTTACAACTGTTTTCCTAATTATAAAATCTAGAACTCCTAATACCTTATTTACAGCAGTTACAGCAGCGGCTTTAACTGCACCATCTTCATTTTCAGCAGGTTGAGTAAATTTACCACCTTTAGTCATAGCTTTAAGAGCAACAGCAGCTGCTAAGTCTGCATTAGTAGCTGCTGTAACATTAGCAGCACCGGTTCCAGTAGCTAATTCTCCAGCATCGTTATTGGCATTAGCACTAAGGGCACCTTCTTTGGTTTTAGCATCTTTAATTTTATTAATCATAGCCCATGGGTCTGCTTTAACAACTTCATCTGCTAATTTTGCAGCATCACCTGCAGCAGCTCTAGCATTTCCACCAGCAAGTACTTTAGGTCCATTACCATTTTCTACAGAATTACCAGCAGTTCCTTTTTCAATCTGTACACCAGACTTTTCGGCAGTCTCAATTATAGCTTTAACTTCTTTAATAATAGCTTCAACGCTAATCTTGTCAGCACCATCAGCACCAGCATTAGCATCAGCCCGAGCATCACCAATATCAGTACTATCATTAGTTACCCCAGCAAGTTTAGTTACAGAGTCAATTAGTTTTACAATAACGTCACTAGCACCTTTCATTGTAGCTTCAACTCCTGTAGTATCAGCATGAGGAGTAGAAGTTATGTCTTTTGCTAATCCATCTAATTTATCTTTAGTATCACCTAAACCTTTTTTTATCTTATCAAAGTGTTCACCAACTTTACTTCTCTTATCACCAAATTTAACAGCTGTAAATCCAAAAGCATCCCCAATAGCATTACCAAAGATGCCAAAAATCTCTTGAAATCCTTGACCTATTTTAATAAGTGAATCAAAGAAAGAAATTTTAGATTCAGCAGCCAGTTTCTCAGCTTGAAGTTGACCACTTCCACAGCTAATAAGTAAAAATAAAGATATAAGTATAGTTATATTAAAGTTTTTAATTCTCTCATTTAATCTATGCTTCATATTATAGTCCCTCCTTATTGCAAGATAAAAATAAAGTCATCAATAATGCACTTAAAGTAATTCTTTTCATTATTACGTGCCTCCTTATTACTCAACAGGGGAAAGATAATTAACAAGCTTTGATAAGCATAAAAACAAAAGGAAAACAAATCTCATGAAGAGAGAAGAGTTTTCCTAAAATGACTTTATTACTTAGATTATTTAATTAGACAATTTATTTAGTAGTAGCAGGTTGAGTAGTATTATTAGCTTCGGTTGATTCAGTAGTAGTTTCAAAGTACTGTATTCCTTTAACTGCTTCTCTTACTTTCTCTAGATTGCTTGCTACTGTTTTTCTAATTATTATATCAAGTACTCCTAAGACCTTATTTACAGCACTTGCTGCTGCTGCTTTTGCTACATCAGCCTCATTATTACCATTATGAGCACTAAGTTTACCAGTCTTAGTCATAGACTTTAGTGCAACAGCAGCAGCTAAGTCTGCATTTGTTTTAGCTCCAGCACCATTAGCAACAACACCACCAGTAGCTAGTTCTCCAGCACCATAATTGGTAGCAGCAGTAAGAACACCGGTATTAATTGTAGCATCTTTTATCTTATCAATCATAGCCCATGGATCTGCTTTAGATACTTCATCTGCTAATTTTGCAGTTGCTCCTTGACCAGCAGCAGCATGAGCATTATTACCACCAAGAACAGCAGGGGCATCAGTAGAAGCATTAGCAGTAATAGCACCACCTTCGGTTCCTTTTTCAATCTTTACATCAGACTTCTCTGCTGCATCAATAATATCTTTAACCCCTGCAATAATAGCTTCAACTCCATCCTTATCAGCAGCACCAGGGGCAGCATTATTATTATGACCACCAAGTAGAGCATCTTCTTTAGTTACATCAGCAAGTTTAGTTAGAGAAGCAATTAGTTGTTCAAAAACATCATTTGCACCTTTAATTGCACCCTTAACAGCTTCAATTGTGCTGTTATTGGCATTTTTTGCTTCAGAGATTTCACTTGATAACTCATTTAACTTCCCATTAGTATCTTCCAAACCTTTTTTTATCTTCTCAAAGTGTTCACCAACTTTACTTTTCTGGTCACCCGATTTAACAGCTGTAAGTCCCAAAGTATCCCCAATAGCATTACCAAAAAAGCCAAAAATCTCTTGAAATCCTTGACCTATTTTGATAAGTGAATCAAAGAAAGAAATTTTAGATTCAACAGCCAACTTAACTTCTTAAAGTTAATTACAACAATATAGAAGGCAAACTAGACTCATCTCTAATGATTGCCTTCTAATCTTACTTTTAAGTAATGAATCTATCTATTTTACTACTGAACTGCTGTTTTTGGTTTTCTTACTTCATCTACTTCTTTCTTTACTTTATCAAGGACATTCTTTACTGTCTTCTTAATTATATCTTCTACGGCTCTCAATAGTTTATTTGCTGCAGTTACTCCTACCGCTTGTACTGCTTTCTCGTCATTATTTGCATTATGTGAAGCTAATTTACCATCTTTAACTAATGAACGTAATGCTATTCCTGCACTCACTGCACTCGGCTTTACTGCACCTTGGGCTAGATGAGCTGCAGTATTCCCTCCTTTAGCAAATTCTAATGCACTTGTATTTCCATCTGCATTATTTCCTATTGTTTTATCCGCATCTCCTTCTTGTGATTTAACAATAGCTGCTAATATTTCTTCTCCACTTACTGCTGATACTATTAATGCTGCTTTATCTCCCACTGCTGCTCCGGCAGCACCTGTTGTTAAGACCTTAGCTCCATCTTCTGGAGTAGCAGCTACTCCTATTATTCCTGCATTCATTTGAACATTACCCTCTTTTAGATCTCCAACACCTACTTTATCTGCTGTGTCCACTATTCCTTTTAACGCTTTATATGCTGCTTTTAATTCATTTATACTTACTGAGGCTCCCTGCTTGTTAGCACTTGGTACCTCCCCTACTACATCTTCATTGCCTATTTTCCCTAAGGAGTCTAAATGAGTTTTTAATGTGTTTAAAATAGTTTTAGCTTCATCAACTGCTGCTCTAATAGGATTTTTGGATGCATCGCCTTTATCAACACCTGCTGTTGCCTTAACTGCTACTTGTTCTAACTCTTCTGATGCTTTCCCAAGCTTCATACCTAGACTGCTAAAATAACCTCCCACATCCTCTTTCTTTGTAGTTGATTTAGCAGTAAAACCTAATGTATCTGAAAGTAACTCTAAAAAAGAATAAAAGGCATTTTCAGCACTTCTCCCTACCTCCATTAGGACTTCACTTAAACTGCTTCCACCTGTAGCTGCCTCGCCATCCTTACCAGCTTGTGGTTGTTGACCACTGCCACAGCTAAGAAGTAAGAACAAAGATATAAGTATAGTTATATTAAAGTTTTTAATTCTCTCATTTAATTTATTCTTCATATTATAGTCCCTCCTTATTGCAAGATAAAAATAAAGTCATCAATAACGCACTTAAAGTAATTCTTTTCATTATTACGTGCCTCCTTATTACTCAAAAGGGGCAAGATAATTAACAAGATTTGATAAACATAAAAACAAAAACTAAGAACGCATAGATAATTTAACATTTCAGAGATTAAAAACAACTAATTTACTAATTGTCTCTAACAAAAAATTAAATGATTTTGTAAAAAAATGACTAAAAAATAATTGACAGAAGGTCAATTAAATAAGGAAGGCTTTAGGTAAATAAATTTACTTTACTAATAATGACATTAATGCTAAGAATATTCCTATATTAAGAGTAATAAGGGTGCCAAACATCCAACCATGCAGTCTTAATGTACTCTTAAGTTCCATTTTGTTAACATCAATCTTATTATCCAGTTCATTAAATTTAGTATCTATCTTATTATTAAGATTATTCTCAACAGTGTCTATCTTGGTGTTAAGATTATTCTCAACAGTGTCTATCTTGGAATTAAGATTATTCTCAACAGTGTTGATTTTGTTATCAAGTTCATTAAATTTAGTATCTATTTTGTTATCCAGTTCAGTCTTGACAGATTTAATTTCAGCTTGTAAAAGAGCTTCGACTTTTTCAAGTTTAATATCAAAGTTTTCTTTTAAGAATTCAATATCCTTGTAAGTCAGTTCATTTTTATAATATCTGTAAGACAAATCAATAGCAATATCTCTATTAATACCAGCCTTGGTAAGTTCTGATATAACCATTTGTTGAGTAATAACAGGTTGAGCAAGTCCCATAAAAACACTCCTTATATAATTATTATATAATATTTTAAGTGTTATAGGAACCTTATTTTAGTAAAATGTGCTTTAAGATTACGCACTCCCAAAGTCAATAACATATATGATGCTTACATGCTATCTAATGAATCATCATCACTCTTACCATCTCCTTTGTACTTATAAATATCAGATATAGCTGACTTACTTGAATAATCCATAATACTAAGTTTAGATGTTGCAAATGGCTCTATTAACGTAGCAATTTTAGTAAATTTATTACTTATAGGTTTAATAGGAGCAATCCTAAACTTATGACTCATACGTGCTCTAAGATTAAGAAAAGTTTTAGTCACATTCCCATGACCAAAAACGTCATCCCTATCTTCAACACAAAGTGTTAGGTCTCTTTTCTTTATCTTACCAAAAAGCTCAAATGCAGCCTTACCATCAATCTGTTGTTAAATGATTGCTATCAATACTATTTAAACCTGAGTATTATTACAAGATATAGACAAAAGGGAAACTCTTCTCTTTATGAGAATAGTTTCCATCAAATGACTTTATTTAGATTATTTAAATAGATAATTCATTTAGTAGCAGGGGGTTGAGTAGTATTAGCTTCAGTTGATTCAGTAGTAATTTCAGAGTACTGTATTCCCTTAACAGTTTCTCTTATCTTATCTAGATTGATTGCTACTGTTTTCCTAATTATAAAATCAAGTACTCCTAAAACCTTATTTACAGCACTTGCTGCTGCCGCCTTAACAATATCTTTATCAGCAGCATTAGCACTAAATCTACCATCTTTAATCATAGCTTTAAGAGCAATAGCAGCTGCTAAGTCTGCATTAGTAGCCGCCTTAGCACCATTATTGCCATTAGCATTACCACCAGTAGCTAATGCCCCAGCATCGTTATTGGCATTAGCACTAAGGGCACCTTCTTTGGTTTTAGCATTTTTAACCTTGTCAATCATTGCCCATGGGTCTGCCTTAGTTATCTCATCAGCTAGTTTAGAACCAGAACCAGCACCATTATTACCACCAAGTGCAGCAGTGGCAGTAGCATCAGCAGCAGCTGCTCCAGTACCACCGTCATTGCCTTTGTCAATCTGTACACCAGACTCTTTGGCAGTCTCAATTATAGCTTTAACTTCTTTAATAACAGTTTCAACGCTATCTTTATCAGCAGCTACTGCAGCACCAGCTGCATTATCACCAATTAAAGCATCATCATTAGTTACACTAGCAAGTTTGGTTACAAAATCAACTAGTTTTACAATAACGTCACTAGCACCTTTAATTGTAGCCTCAACTCCTGTAGTATCAGCATGAGGAGTAAAAGTTATGTCTTTAGCTAAACCATCTAGTTTATCCTTAGTACCTTCCAAACCTTTTTTTATTCTTTCAAAGTGTTCACCAACTTTACTTCTCTTATCATCAGATTTAACTGCAGTAAGTCCAAAAGTATCCCCAATAGCATTACCAAAGATGCCAAAAATCTCTTGAAATCCTTGACCTATTTTGATAAGTGAATCAAAGAAAGAAATTTTAGATTCAGTAGCCAATTTAACTCCTTAAGTCTCATTACAACAATATAGAAGGCATCTTAGATTTATATCTAAGATGCCTTCTAATCTTATTTTTAAGCAATTAATTTAACTATCTATCTTATTGTTGACCTGCTGATTTTGGAGCTCTTGCCTCATCTATTTTTTCTTTCGCTGCTTTAAGAACATTCTTTACTGTCTTTTTAATTATATCTTCTACTGCTACTAATAGTTTATTTACTGCTGTTATTCCTACTCCTTGTACTTCTTTTCCTCCTCCTGTAGCATTATCAGCTGCGCCTGATGCTAGTTTACCTGTCTTAACTAATGAGCGTAGTGCTATTCCTCCCGCTACTGCAGCTGCTTTTGCATTAGTTTCACCTGCTAAGTGAGCTGCTTGACCTCCTTTGGCAAAACTCATTGCAGTTGTCTCTGCCTTTGCAGCCGCATTTAGTGCTGCATCATTCTCTTGTGACGCAACTATTGATGCTAGTATTTCCTTGCCACTTACTGTTGCTAGTATTGCTGCAGCTTTAGCTACATCTCCTGCATCTGGATTACCATTTGTAGATAATATCTTAGCCCCATCCTTATTATCTGCTCCTCCTGGTGCCGTTAATGTTGTAATTCCTGTTTCTAGCTTTACAACACCTGCATTAACTGATTCCTCTAGTATTCCTTTAAATGCATCATATGCTGCTTTTAACTTAGGCTCATCTGGTGTTGTTCCTACACCTTGAACAGTATTTGAATCACCTACCATTTTAGCATCACCTATATCTTTTAAAGACGCTAAATGACCTTTTAATGTGCTTAAAGTAGTCTTAGCCGCTTCAACTGCTGCTCTAATTACTACGGCTATTGATCCATCTTTAGCTCCTTCTCCTTCTGATTTTTTTGCTACTTCTTCTAACTCTTTTGATACTTCTCCAAGTTTCACACCTAGCTCGCTAAAATACTTTCCTACCTCATCCTTCTTTGTAGTTGATTTAGCAGTAAAACCTAATATATCTGAGAGTAACTCCAAAAAAGAATAAAAGGCATTTTCAGCACTTCTCCCTACCTCCATTAGAACTGCACTTAAACTGCTTCCACCTGTAGCTGCCTCGCCATCCTTACCAGCTTGAAGTTGACCACTGCCACAGCTAAGAAGTAAGAACAAAGATATAAGTATAGTTATATTAAAGTTTTTAATTCTCTCATTTAATTTATTCTTCATATTATAGTCCCTCCTTATTGCAAGATAAAAATAAAGTCATCAATAACGCACTTAAAGTAATTCTTTTCATTATTACGTGCCTCCTTATTAACTCAAGGAGATGCAAGATAAAAACAAAAACTAAAAGTATAGGCACTATAATCTTACAGAGATTGAGCATAATATAACAATTATTATTGCTAATTGTTATTAATGAATAATTAAATGATTTTGATAAAAAAAATAATTAACAGAAGGTCAATTAAAGAAGAGGTGAATTAAATAAATTTACTTATTCAACAATGAATAGACTATGGACATTAATGTTAAAAAAATTCCTATATTAAGAGTAATAAGGGTACCAAACATCCAACCATGAAGTCTTAATGTACTCTTAAATTCAGATGCGGTTTTATCAAGTTTACTATCAAGTTCCACCCTATTAATTTCCATATCTTTTCTAACAAGAGAAACCTCATTTCTAACGTTATCAATCTTGGTATCAAGTTCATTGAATTTAGTATCTATCTTAATATCAAGTTCATTGAATTTAGTATCTATCTTATTATTAAGATTATTCTCAACTGTATCTATTTTATTATCCAGGTCTCTAATGTTTGATTTTAATTCACCTCTGACTGTATCTATTTTGTTATCTAGGTCCCTAATATCAGATTTTAAAGTTGTTTCAACCCTTTGAATCTCAGTTTGTAAGGTTGCTTCTACCTTTTCAAGCTTAAGGTTAAAAGTAGTCTCCAAATACTCAATATCCTTGTAAGTCAGTTCATTTTTATAATATCTGTAAGATAAATCAATAGCAATATCTCTATTTATCCCAGCTTTAGTAAGTTCAGCTATAACCATTTGTTGAGTAACTACTGGTTGTGCAAGTCCCATAAAAACACTCCTTATGTATTTATTATATAATATCTCAAATGCGATAAGAACCCTATTTTAGTAATATGTAATTTAAGAGGGTACCTAACTATAACATAAATGTTTAGTCTATTTTCTTTAGTTTATAAAAAAGCTCAAATGCAGTCTTACAATCAATCTGTTGTTAAATGATTGCTGTCAATACTTTGATACCTGAATTATTAGATATAGATAAAGGAAAACAATTCTTATAAAGAGAAGAGTTTTCCTCAAATGACTTTATTTAGTTATGTATATTGTTATTAATTCTGATTATTAACTTTTAGTTTCAGGAACCTGATTATCAGTAGTTACAAGGGTATCATTAGGATTAAATTTCATAGCATCTTTAACAGTCTTAAGTTCTGTATCAATAGTGTTGCTTATTGCTATGGTGAGAGTATCCAATGCTTTAGTTACTGCACTTACTGCTATGTTCCTTATAGCTTCTTTTGTATTAGCAGCATTGTCACCATTAGCAAATTTACCACCCTTCGCCATTGCTCTTAAAGCTATACCTCCTGCTATAGTTCCATCCTTAGGAGCATTGACACCAACAACATTAGCTGCATCATTAGTAGCTAACTTAGCAGAATCTTCATTCTTAACCATAGCTTGTAGTATATCAGCCCCAGTTACAGCACCAACAGCTTTAGCAGCATCAGCTACTGCTTTTTTATCATCCGCACCAGCAGTAGCATTAGCAAATAATTTCCCAGCACCATCTCCAGCATTATTAGCTCTTGCAGCACCAACAGCACCATCTTCAGCTTTTTTATCATCACCAGCCTCAGCATTTCCTACATCTTTAAGCACCACGTCTACAATTGATTTAATACCCTTTACTAGACTATCAACACCAGTTCCAGCAGCACCGCCATTATTATCAGCAGCAACATTACCAATTGGGTTGTTATCAGAACCAATAGCCTCACTAGCGGTCTTAGCCCCTTGGATTATTTTATCAAGAGTGGTTGTAACTAAATTAGTTACAGCGGTTTCAACTGCAGAAGCATTAGGATTATTTTCAGATTTCATATCAGCAACAATTTTATTAAGCTTATCCTTAGTGCCTTGTACAGTATCTTGAACAGTTTTAAAGTAAACTCCAACATCAGACTTTTTAGTATTAGTATTAAACCCTAAAGTCTTAGCAAGAATATCACCAAAAGAAGTAAAAACATTTAAGAAGTCATTACTTAAACTAATAAGAGATTTTAAGAATTTATTCTGAGGATCTTCAGTCTTAGAACTGCCACTCCCACAACTAAGAAGTAAAAATAAAGTCATCAATAATGCACTTAAAGTAATTCTTTTCATTATTACGTGCCTCCTTATTACCTCAAGGGGGCAAGATGGCTAACAAGCTTTGATAAGCATAAAAACAAAAACTAAGAGCGCATAGATACTTTAATATTGCAGAGACTAAATACAATGAGAAAATTAGCAGATATTAATTGTCTCTAACAAAAATTTAAATAATTTTGATAAGAAAATAACTAATACGTAGTCAAAGAAAGAAAAGGTTTACTTAATTTAAATTTACTTACTTAACAATGAATAAACTATGGACATTAATGTTAAAAATATTCCCATATTAAGTGTAATAAGGGTACCAAACATCCAATTATGTAATTTTGATGTACTTTTAAATTCTGATGTGGTTTGATCAAGTTTACTATTAAGCTCCATTTTATTAATTTCTATATCTTTTCTAACAAGAGAAATCTCAGATTTTAACTCATTTTTAACAATGTCTATTTTGTTATCAAGCTCCTTAAATTTGGTATCAATCTTAGTGTTAAGATTATTCTCAACAGAGTCTATCTTATTATCAAGTTCAGTTTTTAAAGAAATAATTTCAGATTTCAAACTACGCTCTAACATCTCAAGTTTTAAGTTAAAAGTGGTCTCTAAATACTCAATATCTTTATAAGTAAGTTCATTACGGTAATATCTTTTAGAGAGCTCATTTGCAATAAAATCTTGCATACCCATTTTTACAAATTCTTGGTATATAATCTCCTCTGTAATATGCCCATTAAAAATTTGTGTACTAGCAACAGAATGTAGTGATGAATCTTGCATAAAATCTCCTTATATAATTATTATATAGTATTTTAGTGTTATAGGAACCTCATTTTAGTAAAATATGCTTTAAGAGAACGGATAGCCAGAGTCAATAACATATATGATGTTGAGAGGCTATCTAATAAATCATCATCACTCTTACCATCTCCTTTGTACTTATAAATATCAGATATAGCTAACTTACTTGAATAATCCATAATACTAAGTTTAAATGTAGCAAATGGTTTTATTAACGTAGTAATGTTAGTAAATTTATTACTTATAGGTTTAATAGGAGCAATCCTAAACTTATGACTCATACGTGCTCTAAGATTAAGAAAAGTTTTAGTCACATTCCCATACCCAGAAGTGTTATCCCTATCTTCAAAATAAAGTGTTAGGTCAATTTCCTTTGGTTTATCAAAAAGCTCAAATACAGTCTTACAATCAATCTGTTGTTAAATGATTGCTATCAATACTATTTAGACCTGAGTATTATTACAAGGTAATAAAAAAGGAAAACGAATCTCACGAAGAGAAGAGTTTTCCTAAAATGACTTTATTTAGTTATATATTTGTTATTAATTCTTTATTGTTGCTGTCTACTAGCTGTTGCATCTGCAGGTGTAGTAGCTTCTAAAGATTTATCTTCTTGTGTAACTGTAGCAAGAGTATCACTTATTGACTTTAAGCCACTATCAACAGTACTTCTTATTGCTATTATTAGAGTACTTAAAGTCTTACCAACAGCACTAGCAGCAACACCATTAACTGCATGAGCATCTTTTTCAGCATTAGCAGCAAACTTACCATCCTTAGCCATAGCTCTTAAAGCAATACCCGCAGCAATAACTGCATCTTTCTTCGCTGAATCCTCTTTAATTTCTTTTTTGTTAGCAATAACCGGAGCAATAGCAATCTCAGCTGCATCTTTGGCTTTTTCAATTCCATCAGTACTATTAGCTTTAGGATCTTCTGTAGATTTAGCAATAGCTTTTAAGATGTCAGCTCCAGTCACTGAACCAATACTTGCTGATGCCTTTGCAATATTTTCTTCTTTTGCATCAGCTTTACCGGTATTATCAATAAACAATGCACCAATGTCCTTTTTATCCTCTCCTGTTTTAGTAGCACCTGCACTCCCTTCACTGTCTTTCAAAACTATATCAACCATTGTCTTAATCCCTTTAACAAGAGAAACAACTGAATCCTTGCTAGCAGGAGTAGCCCCATGCCCATCCGAAGTAGCATTACCAATAGCATCACTACCTTCAGCTCCTTTAACAGCTTCTTTAGCCCCTTCTGCAATCTTGTCTAATATGTTAGTGATAAAGTGATCAACAACAGATTTAAGTTTCAAGTAATTACCATTCTTAGTAACTTCATCTTGCAATTTCTTTTTAACTGTGTTCATAGTGTTTTCAATATCAGTGAAATACTGACCAATATCAGATTTCTTAGTGTCAGCCTTAATACCCAAAGCGCCAGCAACCATATCAGAAAGTGAAGTAAAAACATCTAAGAAACCCTTACCTAAATTAGCAATAGAGTTTAAGAATGTGGTTTTAGGATCTTCCACCTTAGCACTCCCACTGCCACAACTAAGAAGTAAAAATAAAGTCATCAATAATGCACTTAAAGTAATTCTTTTCATTATTACGTGCCTCCTTTTTTCTCAAGGGACAAGATGGTTAACAAGCTTTGAATAAAATAAAAAAGCTAAAAACACAGATACTTTAACATTTCAGAGATTAAATATAATACAACAACTAATTTACTAATTGTTTCTAACAAAAATTAAATGATTTTGATAAAAAATAACTGATATGTAATCAATTAAAGAAAGGTAATAATTGAATAAACTTACTTTACTAATAATTCATTTTTTTTTGATGAAATTATCTGTGCTTTTTTCTTGGAGAAAGGTTTTAAGGAAAAAAAGATAAAATTCTAATTTTTAGTAAGAAGTGAAGAGAGTAGTTTTATCTTAAAATTTTTTGTAGATATTAGTGTTTTGTTTTAAATCATAATATTAAGGTTTTGTAATGACATTAACACTAAGAATATTCCTATATTTAGAGTAATAAGGGTACCAAACATCCAACCATGAAGTCTTAATGTACTCTTAAGTTCAAATGCGGTTTTATTAAGTTTACTATCAATCTCCATTTTGTTAACATCAGTCTTATTATCAAGCTCATTAATTTAATATCTATTTTGTTATCCAAGTCTCTAATATCAGATTTTAAAGTTGTCTCAATCCTTTGAATCTCAGCTTGTAAAAGAGCTTCAACCTTTTCAAGTTTTCTTTTAAATACTCAATATCCTTGTAAGTAAGTTCATTCTTATAATATCTGTAAGACAGATCAATAGCAATATCTCTATTTATCCCAGCTCTAATAAGTTCATTGATGACCATTTGTTGAGTAATAACAGGTTGAGCAAGTCCCATAAAAACACTCCTTATGTAATTATTATATAATATCTTAAGTGTTATAGAAATCTTGTTTTAGTAAAATGTGCTTTAAGAGTACGAGTACCCACATATATGATGCTTACATGCTATCTAATGAATCATCACCCTTACCATCTCCTTTGTACTTATAAATATCAGATATAGCTAACTTACTTGAATAATCCATAATACTAAGTTTAAATGTAGCAAATAGCTCTATTAACGTAGTAATGTTAGTAAATTTATTACTTATAGGTTTAATTGGAGCAATCCTAAACTTATGACTCATATGTGCTCTAAGATTAAGAAATGTTTTAGTCACATTCCCATGCCCAAAAACGTTATCCCTATCTTCAACACAAAGTGTTAGGTCCCTTTTCTTTAGTTTATAAAAAAGCTCAAATGCAGTCTTACCATCAATCTGTTGTTAAATGATTGTTATCAATACTATTTAAACCTGAGTATTATTACAAGAGATAGATAAAAGGAAAACAATTCCTATGAAAAGAAGAGTTTTCCTCAAATGACTTTATTTAATTATGTATTGCTTACTAACCCTATTTAGTCCTGATTCTTAGTTCTTCTTAGCTTCAGGAGGCTGATTATCAGAAGCTAACGGAGTATCATTAGTATTAATTTTTATAACTTCTTTAACTTCCTTAAGCCCTATATCAATAGTTTTTCTTATAGCAATAGTCAATGTATCTAATGCCTTAATAACTGTACTTACTGCTGCTACCTCTACTATTTTCTTTGCATCAGAAGCAGCTACAGTACTACCATTAACAATTTACCTGCGCCGTCATTATTCTCTATGCTATTACCATCTTAAGCTTTTTTATTATCCCCACCTCAGGATTTCTTTCGTCTTTAAGTAAGAGATATTACCAACTAGCTCACCAGTAGTACCCTATAATGTATTTACTAAAAATATTTTTATTATAAATGGGTTTACTTTTTAACGTATATTACACTATGATAAAAGATAATAATTCAATAACCAACACAGGAGATTTAAATGAGGAACACAAAAAAATTTACAAACAAATACCAACATAAATTAATAGTTTTAATATCAACACTAAATTACATGAACTTAAAGTTAAAAAAATACACTCAAAATGACATACTTTATTATTTCAATAATAATATGAAAAACAATGACCAAAAACCTGTTAAACTTAAAACACTACAAAGTTATCTTTATAAATTAGAAAAAGAATTTCAAGTAACAATTAATTATCATAGACATTTGGGTGTTAACATGGGAACTGAAATTCACTACGAACTTAAATACTCTAAAAAAGAATGTTACTGCATAATCAATAAGCAATTTAGAGAGAAAAAAGAGGAAAGACATAAAAAACGTGTTAATGTATATCTTGAAAAAACTTGTATTAAAAATAGCAGTGTAGAAAAATGGGAGTGTTATTATAATAATTGTAATAAAGAAAAGAAGAAAGACATAAAACTTATAGAAAAACTCCAAGTAAAAAAATACATCAGAAAATGCAACTTTAAATCAGACATACTCTATTCTATTTTAAATTTAAAATTAGAAAAAAACGTTACGATTAAAGTATGTAAAATTATTAAAAGAACCGAAAATTTAATTGAAAATAGTATATACAAGAGAATTAATGGTACCAAATCGAAAAGAAGTAAACAGCAAGAATTAAGTAATATCTTGAATGAAACAAGGATTAAACTGGAGAACGAAGGACACAACAGTAAACAGTTAGAAATACAAATACAAGAAGTATATGAACAATATAAAGACAAACCCCACTTCATCATAGAGAATAACAAGTACAATGACTTAAAGAAAATAATAGGAAAGCTTAAAAAAACAGTTGAACATACTAATAGGAACATACAAGAAAACAAGAAAGACATTAGAAATAACGTATTTAGCATACTTCTTGAACAATTAAGACATAAAATAGACAAATCGATTTTAGTATCAATATTGAAGGATTATTTAAATAAACAGGATAAGTTAACATACAGCAAGGTACTTAATAATTATTACTACCATGAACTTTTAGAGTTGATAAATAATAATCTAGATTATTTAAAACCGGAAGAACTTGAAATAATCACCAGTTAAGGATTAATTATGGAGAGCATATTAGAACGCCTAAAAAAAAAGGAATTAGAAATTAAGAAAAAAAACAACAGGAATCTTTTTGTAAAAGTAGAAAAAATTAATAACAGGACAATATATCATACAAAAATAATGAAAGATTTGTTCTCTTTTGGGATTAATAAAAACCAAAGAGGTAAATTTTTTGTTTCTTTTAGGGAACTTTTTAATCAAGAAAAAATAGCAGTGTTTAACCTGTTTTCTTTAAGAGATGGTGATAAATTTTTGGGCATATCTTATTGGTATAGAAAACCAATACAAAATATTGTAACAAGATATGAAGAGAATGGTATCATGAAAGCGTCTACGTTTTCAAAAGTTTATTACGTAGAGTTTAGATTTAAGAAAGGTAGTGTTTGTTGTTATATTGGAGAAATTACTTATTTACTTAGAAAGGAAAAAGTTAATAAGAAATATTATGAATCTTTAGTTGAAAGAATGATCAATTTAGAAAAACAAATATATGAATTTTATGGCAAAAAGTTACCAAATGGAGGGATTATAAATAAATGGATAAAAAAAAACCAGAAATAATCACAATTGCTAATATCAAGGGTGGTGTTGGAAAAAGCATTTTAACTATTATTTTTAGTTATATTTTAAAAGATGCGGGCAAGAAGATTTTAGTTATAGACTTGGATCCTCAAAATAGTTTAACCAGTTATTTTATGCAATATATAAAAAATTTAGAAGTGAATAATGTTTATGAGTTTTTAAGAGAAAATACAAATTTAGATTTTAATAAATATTTAAACAAGATAAATGATAGAATGTATCTTCTGCCTTCTCATCCAAATTTGCATCTTTTTAATCAACAGGTTGATTCGTATAAAGTTCTTTCTTTAAAACATAGGTTAAAAAATTTTTTAGTTAGTTATTATTTTGATTATGTTTTGATAGATACTCCTCCTAATTTAGATTCACTTTTAGATAATGCTTTACATATTACGGATAAGCTCGTAATACCTATTCAGGTTGAGAGATTTTCGGTTGAAAGTTTGTCTATATTGATGAAATACATTTCAAAAATTTCTATTTATATAGATAAAGACATTGATATATCAATAGTAGAAAATCAGTTTATGAAAAATAGAAATACTTTTAAGGATATAGAAAATTCAATTCAAGAAAAATATGGTAATTTTATTAAAGGAAAGGTTCATTTTTCCAATAAAGTAAAAGTTTTTACAAATAATTTACAAGAGCCTAGTTATAAGGAGATTTATTATCAAGAATGTTCAGAATGTTTAAATAATATATTAAAAATTTAAATTTAATTTTATAGTTAATGAGAATAAAATCGTTCGATATCGAACGATTTTATTTTAAGGAGTTTTGCAAGTGTCAAAAAATATAATTGTTTTAAATGATAGGGAAAAGGGTTTGATGCGCATTTCGCAAGAGGAAGAATATGAGAATTATAAGTTCGCTTTAAGGAAAAGTATGATCAATGACATTGAAAATAAAATTCAAATAATGGAAATTTTATACAATATAAAAACCAAAAATCTTTACCTTATTGACGGATATAAAAGTTTTGAGGCGTTTATCAATAAATTTTTGATTAAAAAAACACAAGCATATTCATATTTGAAAATATATGAACATGTATTAAGGGGTGATTTAAGTATAAATGATATTAAACAAAGGGGAGTAGTAGATGTTTATAAAAGTATCAAATCAAATGAAGTTACCAGTAAAAAATCGAAAAAAAATCCAATAAAGCCGTTGCGTTTTCAACTTAAAACAGAGCAAGCATATGAATTTTATAAGAAAAATTCTGAATTTACAAGTTTTCTTTTAGAAGAGATTTTTAGTAATGAAGGGAACATTTTAGAACAGTTGAAAATCAGATATAGAAATTTAAAAAACAATTGATTTTATTTGATTTTTAATGTATTTTAATATTAATTGTGTGGGCATTTAAATCCCATCCTATGTTGGTCAAGCTTAAAAGTTTTTAAGCCTTTGTTAGCAAATCTTTTGAGCATTGTTAACAAAGGCTTAAATTTTGACTTTTAATTTTAATAGTGCCATATTTTTTGTATGGTAAAGCCATTTTTGTTAATAGTGTTGTAGGTTTTTAGTTTTTGACTTATTATGATAAATAATCAACATAGAATGTTAATAATGTAAAATACAATCAATATAATAAGTAAAATGAATTTAAGTAATATTGCAGAAGTATTGAAAATATATAAGAATATGATATAACATAAGGCACCTTTTGATAGTTTAGAGATAATAGATATATTTTTGTTATAATCATAGAATGATAAATCCAGTATACTTGATTATTTTGGAGGGAAATCAAAGCTTGAAACTATAGAGTATTAGATTGGCTTACTTAATAAGTATTTAATAAAGAGAGAGTTTAGTTTGGAAGTAATAAAATATTTTGCCATCTTTTTAATATAAGAACAGCTTAAATATAGTTAAAGGTAACCAAATCTTTTTGGATATGTAGTTATTGATGAACCTTTTAAGTATTCTTTGTTAGTAAATACAAGCTTCCTATTTTATGAGAAGAAAAGTTTCTTTAAGGGGAGGCTTTCTTATATATACTTAATTTTGTAATTTTGAATATTTTTTGTACCTTGTTTGAGGTGATAGGTTTATGAGTTTAATATATTCTTTGAATAGATTGATATTAAACATCAAAGCATCGGTTATTTGCTTGGTTTTGAGTTAGGATATGTCAAGAGATTTATATAGATATTTGATAGTTTTTGGAAATTACATAAAAATGTAACTGAAGATGACCTTAAAATGAAATTATTTTGCAAAGTAGTTTCTCCTCTAAAGTGTACAGGTTTAATGGTTTTTGTAAGTATTACTCCGCAAAATTTAATTTCTTCTCCTCTATGAATCAATTGTCTATTTGATGCATTACTTTGATCATTTTAGTAATAAGTTTAATTTATTTTTTATAAGGTGTTTTTTGCTTTACTATTTTAGATCTCTTTTTTTAAATATGCTTTCTTAATTTCATTATGATGAGTTATCATCATTTTTATTATTAAATTGATTTAAACTATTAATTAATAATGCCGGCATTAAAATAAAATTGATTTTCTTCATAACAAATCTCCTTATTTTTATTGCTAATTTACTGTAAGTTCTGCTACATGATTTTTCTCCTGAAAGCTTTATTTTAAGATATTCAAATATCCCTTTATTAGTATTTTTGTAGGACATACTGTTCATAATACCTTTAAAAAACTGTTCGATTTATAATCAATAGCATCATTGATATATTGAGTAAAAGTTTTACCATTGTCTTTTTCACTTCTTTTTTTTTGTTTGTATTCGTTAAGCCAGTCAAGAAAGTTTGTGTATTTGCTCTTACTTTCATCTTTGTATCCACCAATTTAATTTTGTAATTGTTAATTATCTGATTCAATGCATGCTTTAAATAGCTAAATTTCTTCTGTTTATCATCAGATAGAGTAAATTTTTTGTGTTTAGTCAGTTTTATTTGGTAAATTATTCAAATTCCTCTTAGATCTATTATGTGACTGAGCATTAGTAGGTTTTATACTTATATTATATCATTTGCAACAGTACAAAAGTAATGTGCTGAGAAGTATTAACCTTGTAAGGTTACTCATATCAATTCTCTTATCTTTGTAATTTAAATAATATATAGTAATTCTTATTGTGATGTATGAGTTTTTGTGAGTATTGACTTGTTTTGTAAAAATTATTCCTTTTTTAACTATCTTGCCCTGCTGAGTTAATAAGGAGGCACGTAATAATGAAAAGAATTACTTTAAGTGCATTATTGATGACTTTATTTTTACTTCTTAGCTGTGGCAGTGGTCAACGGGCAGTAAACTCAGGTAATCCTGGAACAGCAGGAGGAGAGCAACAAGGGGTTGGAGGTTTAAGTGCAGTAATTTCAAGCTCAAGACAATTGTTTTTGGATGCTTTTGTTTCTTTTGGAAACTTACTAAAAGGAGTACTTGGTCTTACTGCAGATACAACTAAGAAAGAAGTGGGAGAACAATTGGGTAAGCTTGGAGAAGCAGTACAATTAGTTAAAGTTAAATTAGAAGAGCTAAAGGGAAATGAACAGTTTAATTTAATAAAAGACAAAGCTGAGACTACAATTACTAAAGTAGTTGATATCTTGAAAAAGATAGTTGAATGAACAAGTAAAATTAATGACGCTTAAGGAGGCTGTTGATGGTAAAGTTGGTAATGCTAATGGTACTGATGATGATAGTGCGGAACCGGCAGATACTGCAAGTGTGAAGGGTCTTGTTGAAGGGATTAACTTAATCTATGAAGCAGTAAAGTATGCTAAGATTGATCCAAAAGGAACTGCTGATAAGAAGATCGCTGATTCTAAAGCAGTTGGAAAGCTGTTCGGTGATACTGGTAATGTTGTGATGGGAATGCATTAAAAGGAGCCAATGTGGCATTAAATGCAGCAAGCGGTGCAGATATATTAGCAGCAATTGAGGCAGTTAAGGATGAAGGTGATGCTGCTGGCAATATTGATGTAGCAAAGAATGCTTATGACATTGCAATTGCTAATAAGAGTAACGGAAATGTTACTCATGTTCAAACAAATGCATCGGCAATATCAGCTGGTTTAGCATTAAGGGCAATGGCTAAGGGTGGTAAATTGGCAACTGCTGCTAATCATGCACCAAAAGATGGAATAAATGCAGTATTAATAGGAGTAGTTAGTAAGACTGTAAATGAGATTATATCTACAATAAGAAGAACAGTTGATAAATGTTTAAAAGATATTGATGATTGCATAAAAGAAGATTCTAGTAGTGTAGTAAAACCTACAAATTAATATAGTGTGGTGTTTAAATTATTCATTGGAATAACTTTTGATAAGTAATAATTACTTAAAGGTAAGAGTAGAAGGCAATCTTATAGATAATTTTATTCTGCCTTCTATATTTTGTAAGTAAAGATAAGGAGTTAAAGTGAAGCTAGTACCATTCAACATGCTACTACTAAATAAATAATAAAAGATAAGTAAACAAAATAATAAGGTCATTTGAGGAAAACCCTTCTCTTCATAAGAATTGTTTTCCTTCTTTACTATATGTAATAATACTCAGGTTTAAATAGTATTGATAGCAATCATTTAACAACAGATTGATTGTAAGACTGCATTTGAGCTTTTTGATACACTAAAGAAAATAGACCTAACACTTTATGTTGAAGATAGGGATAACACTTCTGGATATGGGAATGTGACCAAAACATTTCTTAACCCTAGAGCACGTATGAGTCATAAGTTTAGGATTGTACCAATTAAACCTATAAGTAATAAATTTACTAGAATTACTACGTTAATAGAACCATTTGCTACATTTAAACTTAGTATTATGGATTATTCAAGTAAGTAGCTATATCTGATATTTATAATTATAAAGGAGATGGTAAGAGTGATGATGATTTATTAGATAGTCTGTCAGCAAGCATATATGTTATTGACTTTGGGTACTCGTACTCTTAAAGCACATTTTATTAAAGTTAGGTTCCTATAATACTTAACATATTATATAATAATTATACAAGGGGATTTTTATGGGACTTGCACAACCCGTTATTACTCAACAAATGGTTATAGCTGAACTTACTAAAGCTGGTATTAATAGAGATATTGCTATTGATTTATCTTATAGATATTATAAAAATGAACTGACTTATAAAGACATTGAGTATTTAGAGACTACTTTTAACCTTAAGCTTGAAAAAGTTGAATCTCTTTTACAAGCTGAGATTCAAAGGGTTGAGACAACCTTAAAATCTGATATTAGAGACCTGGATACCAAAATCAATACTGTTGAGAGTAATCTTAATACCAAGATTGATAGTGTTAAAAATGAGGTTTTTCTTGTTAGAAAAGATATGGAAATTAATAGGGTGGAGCTTGATAATAAACTTGATAAAACTGCATCTGAATTTAAGAGTACATCAAGACTACATAATTGGATGTTTGGTACCCTTATTACACTTAATATAGGAATATTCTTAGCATTAATGTCATTATTAGCAAAGTAAATTTATTTACCTATCCCCTTCTTTAATTGACCCTCTGTCAATTATTTTTTAGTCATTTTTTACAAAATTATTTAATTATTTGTTAGAGATAGTTAATATCTGCAATTGTCTTATTGTATTTAGTCTCTACAAGATTACAGTATTTATGTTCTTAGCTTTTTTTATTCAAATTTTTTTAACCACCTTGCCCCTCTGAGCAAAAAGGAGGCACGTAATAATGAAAAGAGTTACTTTAAAGTGCGTTATTGATGACTTTATTTTTACTTCTTAGCTGTGGCAGTGGTTAACAACCACAAGCAGGTAAGGATTGTCAAGCAGCTACAGGAAGGACGAAGTTTAAGTGAAGTAATGATGCACATGGAAAGGACAGCGCAGGACGCCTTTTATGCATTTATGGGTTTAATAGCAGATACATTAGGATTAAGAGTAACTAAAGATACAACTAAAAATGACGTAGGAGATTATTTTACTGCTTTAGGTAAGGAATTTGGAGAAGCATCAGATGAATTGGAACAAGTAGCAAAAAAGTCAACAGCAGGTGTTGATAAAGACGATGTATTAAAAAGTTCAATTAGAATTTAGTTGATACAGCTAAGGCTACTTTAAACACATTAAAAGGTCATTTAGAGTCTTTAAAAGAAATAGGTGATGGCAAGATAGTGGGGGAGGCAACAAGTAATCAATAAGGAGTATCAGCAGCTACAGATGAATTAAAAAGAGCCCTTAAGTCATTGAAAGGAATAGTGGATACAGCTAAGACACAAAAAATTGAAGAGCCAAAAAAAAGTAATGTAGCAATACCGCAAACGTAGAAAGAACTGATGACAAAAATGGAGATAAGGTTTTATCTACAGGTGCTGCAGGAGGGAATGTGGGACCAGAAGCAGCATTAATAGTAGTGGGTAAAGAAATATTAGCAGCTATTGTTAAATCAGGAGAAATTGATGCAGCAGTAGGAGCTAATGCAACTGCGGATACAAGTGCAATTTCTTTTGCTAAAGGGGGTCAAGCGGCTAATTTAGCAAAAGATGCAGCGTTAGTAAGTGTGGTGAGTGGAGGAATAGCCCTACGCTCATTAGTTAAAGATGGTAAATTAGCTGTGAATAATAATGAATGATGACAAAGCATCACAAGGAGTAGGAGTAACTGCAGTCAATAAGTTATTAGGAGCAGTAGAATAAGAATACTTTTTTTGATTCACTTGTCAAAATAGGTTAAGGATTTCAAGAGATTTTTAGCATTTTTGGTAATGCTATTGGTGATACTTTTGGACTTACAGCTGTTAAATCTGGTGATAAAAAATGTAAGGTAGGAGAACACTTTAAGACGATAGGCAAATGGACTTGCAACTACTAAGGATAAATTAGATAGTTTTAGCGAAAGACATAACTTCTACGCCATATGCTGATACTACAGGGGTTGAGGCTACAATTAACAGTGCTAGTGATGTTATTGCAAAACTAATTGACTCTGTAATCAAATTATCTGGTGTAACTAATGATGGTGCTGACATTGGTAATGCTCGGGCTGATGCTAATGCAGGTGATGCAGCAGTGCCTACCAATGCTGCTGATGTAAAATTGTTATTGACAATGTAAGAGAAATTATTGATGTATCAAAAAATCTGGAGTAAATATTGAAGCTGGTAATGCCGTAAATGTTGTTGCTAATACTGCCACTGATGCACTTGGAGGTAATAATGCGGGTTAGGGTGCTTCTGCAAAGTTAGTAGATGAGGTATCAAAAGAAGATCTATGGGCAATGATTGACAAGATAAAAGATTCTCAGACCGATGGTGTTGTTGTTGGTAATAATAATTATGCTGGGCAATTAGCGATTGGAGCTGCGAATGTTAATAGTGTTAAGGGATCTACTAATGTTGCAGAACAATGTTATTGTTACTAAGTAAATAGTCAAACTAAATAATCAAGTCATTTAAGGAAAATACTTCTCCTATACAAGAGAAGTATTCCTTTTTTATATTTTAGTAAATTATATGTACCAAAATAAGTAAACAAGCTCTGCTAAATCTTTTTCTAGCTAGATATAAATGAGTTTATGAGATTAATTTTGATTAGTAAGTGAATACAATTCTTTGGAAAGTAAACACAATGTTAACTGTTTTTTATTTTTTTGAGATAGAATTTCTGGCAATATTTTTCTTTTTTTTAAGTATGATATATATTTTAGATATAAGTTAAGAGGAGGAGGCTTAAATGAAAAAGCCGTTAGGTTTATTAATTATTACTACTTCTTTATTTAGCGGGTGTGATTTAGTAGAGCAATTCATAGCCGAAAATAAAGATGTTTTTAGCAAAGTTGCTGTTCAAAATGCTTCTAGCAGTAAGAATGGTGTACATCGAGAAGGAGTCTCTAATAGCTCAAAATTTAAGTTACCACAAGGAGTAAGTAGCAATGATGGGATTGTTTTAAATCAGAATAATACTTCAGGATGGTATAAAATAAGTGGCTTTGCTGGAGGTGGAACTCTTAAGGGCACAGAGGGAGAAACAGATAATAGTGTAAGCGGTGCAAGTGGTTTTTCTGGAAGTAGCCCTCTTAAAGGTGCAGTAGAAGAAATATATAACTTTAATTTGGGTTTCTCTGAGGACACTGCTGTACATGGCATGAGTGGACAAAGTGGTAGTAGTGTGATTATTGATGAAGGATATGATTCAAATATCGTTAATTTTTCTTATGGCCTTGCATATGATGGTTTAAGTGGACAAGTTATTGGCCTGGTTAGTGAAGAGGACTTTGATATAGCAATTAACGCTGATGATAAGAGAAGTAAAGTAAAAGAATACCTTAAGAAATTAGAAAACGAGTTAACAGATATTAAAACAAAAGTATCAACTGAAGTTAGCGGATATAAGAGTACAATTATTGACAAAATAATAGACTCTGTAGATAAATTAGTTAATGCTACTGGTGATAACATTAGTATTGGGGAAATTAGTGATAGCAAAACCAAGGCTTCTGTTATTTCTGATAGGGATAGTGTTCAAGCTATTATTGATGGAGTTAAGACAATAATTGATATTGCAAAGGAATCTGGTGTAGATATTAAACAAGGAAAAGTTGATGATACTCCTATTATTGCATCAAGTAACATTACAGCACTTGCTGTTCTTAATGGTGGTAGTGGGAGTCGTTTTAATAATGGTGGTGCTGGTATAGGATCTGGTTCTGCGCTTGCTGAGGAAGTAGATAAAGCAGATGCATGGACAATGATTGATAAAATAAGAAACGCTACTATTGCAAATAGTAATATTAGTGGCAAGAATTCTAATAATGCAGGAGAGCTAATTACTGGTTATACTAGTGATGATAAGGGTGCAGGTGCAAAAAGTAATGCAGACTTAGCAGCAGCTGTTGCATTGAAGGCAATGAGTAAGGATGGTAAATTTGCAGCTTATAAGGATGCCAATAATAATAATGAAATTGCGAAAGTTCAAGAATCAGCAGTGAATGCTGTTAAAAAGGTATTAAGTGTGCTTGATGCAATTATTACGCAAACATTACAAAATGAACTTGGTAAAATCAAGAATAAATAAGCTTAAGTTTTTATATAAAGATTAAAAATTAA
>NZ_CP019365.1 GCF_000012085.2 Borrelia turicatae 91E135 | reverse complement strand
ATTCGCCCTTCTAATCAGTCATATAAGTTTTAAATAATTAAATTCATTCATATTGATATATACTTATCTAGTAGTAAGTAAATTTCAAGGAACAAAATATGATTTTAAAAAATAAATATTTAGCTTTAACCTTTCTTCTCAGCTTGATTGGTTGTAAGTTCTTTTTTACTGATGAAGAATTTCACACAAAGTATTCAGGAACACTTGATAAAATAAACTCCATGATGCTGAATGCTAGTGAAATAGCTAGGAAAAATATTTTTAGTGATAATCAACATTCAGAAAAACATCTATCTAAAATTAATAGCAAAAGTACAAAAGATATATCACCTAAACAAACTGAACCTCAAAAAAGTATATTAGTTCCAACTCCCTTTGAGACAAAAAAAGAAGAATTCAGTTTACCTGCACACAAAGATATTACTATTATAACTACTGAGACAAGCCAAAGTAAAAGTTATTCTAATAATAATAACATTATTGATAACGCTTCAATCAGTACTTCAAATACTGATGAAAATATAACAACACAAAAAATAGCCATTAATATTCCTACAAAAACAGATTTAACTCATACAACAGAACACAACAACATATTAATACTAAATGATGATACAACCTACTCCAGTCAAAATAATATTAATAATCCCTCTCATCAAAACAATAAGACAGTTGAACACCAATCAAATGCAAATATTCTTCTCAAAGGGAACAGTAAGACTTCTCTGAATGCATTAAATGGTGAATCACATAATATTCAATACGAATATACCTATAACTCACATTATGACTCAAACCCAATAATATCGGGTTTATACTCTGACAGTCCCATAACAGTTGAAGAATATGAATTTGACAAAGATGAGAATGAAGATTCTAAGCTAGAAACCAGATTAGACAACCAATATAAATTTAAACTAAAGAATATCACAGATAGTGTTGAGCAAGCACTTAAAATAGCTGAACAAATAAAAAATGACTTGGATACAATTGAATTCCATAGAATCAAATTAAGCAATTATTATGGAATAAGAGCTGAAGAACATGAAAAACAAATGGCAAGAGAAGAACTCTCCAAATTTACAAAAGATAAATTAGAAGCGGATCTTAAAAAACTCCTAAGTGAAATTGAAAAGAGTTTAAATGCAGCTACAATACTTATTACTTATAATGATTATGGTGGAAATTTACAAAGTGACCTGTCTGCAAAAACAAAATTAGATGAACTCAAAACTGAAGTAAGTTCTTTAATTACAAAAATACAAGAATTTAATAACAAAGATCTCCAAGCATACCCAGATTATAAAGATTATCAAACATACCAAGCATTAAAAAATCCATACTCAAAACTTACATTAGTAAAAAACTTACTTACTCATACAAATATTGTTGCTAGATAAATAGTACTTTTACTCACTCTAAATAAAAAATAGGAAGATAGCTAAACATAGCCTATCTTCCTTTGTATTTAAATATCATTAATAATTACTTAATTGTATCTAGAACACCTACAATCTTATCATATACTGATTTCATTCCAGGAATTTTAACTGTAATGAGATCTTTATATTCTTTCTCAACATGCTTTATTAATTTCTCACTATCAGAATCAATACCATCTGTCTTGGCTTTATAAGATGCAATAAGACTACCTACAGCTTTTATAAAAGCTTCTCTTTGTGACTTAATTTCGTCAAACTTTGTTTTAACTTCTTTTAAATCAACAAGACTCAATTTATCAAGTTTATCTTTACTCTTTTCTACTTTATCAATTATTTTCTCAAAATTAGATTGAAGATGTTCTCTCCCTGCACTCATTATATCCTTAATCCATGTACCCTTGTTTGTACCATCTGATTCGATATTTTTAAGAATCTTTGCAAAGTCTTTTATTTTCTCTTTATCGTATTTCAAAGAAGAATAAAATAATCTTCTTGCTTCCTTATTCTCATCATTATCTAGTGTCTTATTATTAACAGTATTTGTCACTGCTTTAAATACTTCATCCTTCATTCCATATTGAGTTCCATCCTCAACTTCAGTCTTATCTTTATTTACTACTTTAATAAGACCTTCGGTATCCTTTTTAAGCTCAGATATTAATTTTTCCTTCTCAGCAACATCCTTATCTTCCTTTGCTAGTTCATCTATTTGAACATCATCTACAACCTTTTCTAAACCATCGACATTAACTTCTTTGTAGGGCTCATCTCCTTGAACACTATCTACAACCTCTTTTGGAACATCTTTGTTCACTTTTTTATTATCCAATAATTTAGAATTTAGATCACAAGATACTAATCCTACAACTAACAATGTAAATATAAATAAGTTTTTTCTCATAAATATTCTCCTTCCTTGAAATTAATAATGATTATTATATTAAATAATAATCATTATTAATTTATAATATATATCACTTTGTTTAAAATACAAATTTTTAATTAAAATTTCTGACTTTTTTTTATTTTCTATTACTTTACACTACTATTATTATTAACTATTCTTTTTATCTTGATATTGTTCGGTTATGATTTTGGTGCAAACAACTATACCCCCTATATAATTGCTAAAATGATTAAAAATAGATTAATACCAATTAGTATAATTTTATATACATATATAAACAAGAAAACATATTTCCCGTCTGACCTTTTAAATCACAAGAAAATCTTTACTTTAAATCACCTTGATTATTTACTACTGTCTTTGCTCTATAAGTCTTTATTGTTATTTTTTATTTTAAATTTCTTCAATTCCAGTAGCCTTTACAAATAATTTACACTCTTGATTAAGTATAGATTGCAACAAAACATGATGCATTAACATAAAATATAAACATTACTTATTCAAATAGACTTGTATGTTCATTTCTCATTAAATAATCTATAAGCTCATCACATTAACAATCCTCTCTCATCGCCTTAAATATTCTTGCACCACTACCTCACATAATCAACAAGCTTTATAAAGCCTTTATCTAAAACCTTATATTCCTTATTTAATAAATCATCTTTTTCGATATCAGCATTCAAAAACAATTACCCCTCAAAGCTTTAAAATAATTTAAAACAACAATCTCTACTCTTATTAATATCCTTAAAATGGGAATATAAAATAAATACACAGTCAAATCTTAAAGGTAATTGGTTTGTAAAAACTTCTTTAAATAAAATCAATAAGAGTTCCTTTATAAGGAACTCTTATTGAAAATACTAATGTTATAAAATATTTAAACCCTTACCGTCTCTATCTTGCAAGGTTTGATAGATAAGATTTTGCTTCTTCAATGAGTTTTTCTATCTCTTTCTTTATTCCTATTGCTTCTCCTATATCAGAAGAAGAGGATTCTAATAAACTTAAAACATTTTCTGCTTCACTTCGTGACTTTTGAGCTAGAAAACCACTATTCACTCTTCTTGATAAGTAACTTCTACGTTTCTTCTTTCTTAATCTTTCAGTAATAGCTTCTCTTAAAGTTTCTTGGGACTTATTAAAGAAAAATTCTGCGGATCTTCGTTCGTCAAGACCATTATCAACTTTAATCCTAAGCATATCAATCTGAGACCTTTGATCATTTAATTGATTGCACAATTGAATCAGTTGCTGTCTCTTTGTCTTATCTTTTACAAGATAACTACTCCCTGTTTTATTTTGAATTTTATTTTTAAGTTCTGAAAGTGTATCATAAAATCTAGATTCTAATAGCTCACATTCACTTTTGAGTTTAAGTGCATCCTCAATTAATTGAGAACATCCAGAATCTACAAGGGCTCTTTTTACATTGTCAATTTCTGCTTGTGCTTTCTTTTCTTCATCAGTACTTGGTGTTAAATCCTCTTCTTTTATCTCTCTTTCTTCTTGGACATAATATGGATACACTTGTTGAGACGACACAAATCCCGAATTAACAGGCTTTACTTCTATATCTTGCTGTATTTTTACTTCTTCTTCTAAATCATCTATAACAACTTCTTTTTGTTCCTGATTTTCTTGTTTATGGTTTAGATCTTTATTATCTTTGCTTTCATCTAAAAATTTTTCCCTTGCTTTATCTAGCAATTCATTAAGGGCATTTATATCACATGATAACAAACATAATAATGTTAACATACATACTGATAAAATACTTCTATTCATATCTCCCTCCTGGGACATCAAATTATTTAATTATTGAATCTCGATATTGAAATATAACAATTATTGGTAAATATACACCTTTTATCTTAAATTTCAAATAAATTATTATAAATAATACAATTATCTCACTTTGACCTACTTAAAACACAACAAAACTATTTTATTAAGTAAATTTATACAATAAAGAACAAAGATATTATCTTAATATAAAACTTGTAATTAATTACATCCAATTTACACCTTAAAAAAACAAATAAATAAAAAACAATTAACTAAAGTAAACATATCATTCAATAAAAACAAAAACTAAGAAACCTAGTTCCTACCTTTACTTTCCGAATAATTCTACTCATTTACTAATCAAAACTAATCCCATCAATCATTTACCACCTAGATAAAAAGGTTTAACTAGATCTTATTTACTTATCTTTAGTACAAATATTTAATATACTAAAATTCAAAAAAAGGAAAACAATTCTTATGAAAAGAAAAGTTTTCCTCAAATGACTTTATTTAGTAGATTCTTTAATTAGACAATTTATTTAGTAGTAGCAGGTTGAGTAATAGTACTAGCTTCAGTTGATTCAGTTGTAGGTTCAGAGTACTGTATTCCCTTAACAGCTTCTCTTATCTTATCTAGATTGATACTTACTGTTTTCCTAATTATAAAATCAAGTATTCCTAACACCTTATTTACAGCAGTTACTGCTGCTCCAGAAATATCAGCATCTTCATTATCATTAGGTTGAGTAAACTTACCACCTTTAGTCATAGCCTTAAGAGCTACAGCAGCAGCTAAGTCTGCATTAGTAGCTGCCTTAACATCAGCAACACCAGTACCAGTGGCTAATTGTCCAGAACCTTTATCAGTATTAGCATCAAGGACACCGGTTTTGGTCTTAGCATTCTGAATTTTATCAATCATAGCCCATGGGTCTGCTTTAGATACTTCAGCTGCTAGTTTAGCAGCATCACCATTATCCTTAACCATAGCTTGAAGAATATCAGCCCCAGTTACAGCACCAACTGCCTTTGCTGCATCAGTTGCCGCTTTTTTATCATCCGCACCAGCTCCAGTACTACCATCAAACAATTTACCAATTGATTTTTGCTCTGTGTCACCAGTCTTAGTAGCGCCTGCACTCCCTTCATCCTTCTTTAAACCCACGTCAACAATAGTTTTAATTCCTTTAACAAGAGAATTGACACTTGCAGTATCTGCCGGTACAGCATCTTGACTTACATTAGTAGCACCACCAATCTTATCGTCACCAGTAGCCCCTTTAGCTGCTTCTTTAGCCCCATCAACAATCTTGTCTAATGAACCTGTGACAAATGTATCAACGACTGATTTAAGTTTTGAGTTTCCCATTCTTAACAACTTCATCTTGCAACTTCTCTTTAACAGATGTCATAGTGTCAGCAATATTAGTGAAATAAACTCCAATATCGCTCTTTTTAGTAGAAACCTTAATCTCAAAAGTACCAGCCACCTATAACTATAACAGACAATAAACCTTAATTGTCTATTATAAAAGATTAAAATGCAATTTTTAAGCTCCTCTGCATTACTACAAGACTATCTAACTTATTATTTTTTCATGACAACAATATAGAAGGCATCTTAGATATAAATCTAAGATGCCTTCTAATCTTATTTTTAAGTAATCAATCTAACTATCTATTTTATTGCTTCTTACTTGATTCTGAAATTGGTTCTTGTTGTCCTCTTGCTTCATCTATTTTGTCTTTCGCTGTTTTAAGAACATTCTTTACTGTCTTTCTAATTATATCTTCTATTGCTACTAATAACTTATTTACTGCTGTTATTCCTACTTTTTGAACTTCTTCTTTCCCTCCCGGTTGCCCATCTGCTGCAGCTGCTGCTAGTTTACCATCTTTAATTAAGGAACGTAGAGCTATTCCTCCCGCTACCGCGGCTGCTTTAGCTGCATCTTGTGCTAAATGACCAGCATTATTTGATCCCATTGCAAAACTAATCGCAGTTGTATCTCCATTTGCAGCTGCTCCTAGGGCTTTAATATCTTTTTCCTCCGACTTAACTATTGATGCTAATATTTCCTTGCCACTTACTGTTGTTAATATTGCTGCTGCTTTACCTGCATCTGTTGCTCCTGGTTTGTCACCTGAATCTGTAGCTAATATCTTAGCTCCATCCTTATTATCTGTTCCATTACCTACTTTTACTGTTGTATTCCCTACATCTGGCTCTGGAATACCTGCTACCTTTGCTGCTTTTACTATTCCTTTTAACGCTTTATATGCTTCCTTTAATACATTTGTATTTGATGCTGCGCCTTCTTTATTTGTTACCGCCTCCCCTACTAATTTGTCATCACCTATATCTTTTAAAGAATCTAAATGACCTTTTAATGTGCTTAAAGTAGTCTTAGCCGTTTCAACTGCCGCTCTAATTACTACGGCTATTGATCCATCTTTATCAACACCTGTTTCTGATTTTTTTGCTACTGCTTCTAATTCTTCAGATGCTTTTCCAAGTTTCACACCTAGCTCGCTAAAATATTTTCCTACATCCTCTTTCTTTGTAGTTGATTTAGCAGTAAAACCTAATGTATCTGAGAGTAAATCTAAAAATGAATAAAAGGCATTTTCAGCACTTCTACCTACCTCCATTAATACTTCACTTAAACTTCCAGTCCCTTTCTCTGAGCCATTCTTACCAGCTTGTGGTTGTTGACCACTGCCACAACTAAGAAGTAAAAATAAAGATATAAGTATAGTTATATTAAAGTTTTTAATTCTCTCACTTAATTTATGCTTCATATTATAGTCCCTCCTTATTGCAAGATAAAAATAAAGTCATTAATAATGCACTTAAAGTAATTCTTTTCATTATTACGTGCCTCCTTATCACTCAGGGAAGGCAAGATGGCTAATAAGCTTTGAACAAAATAAAAACAGAAAATAAAAAATAGATACACCTTTATTTAAAAAGACTTCGGGGAATGTAACAATGCTCAAAGATAAATTATTATTAATAAAATAGTTTATTGGTTTTGGTAAAAAAATAACTGATATGTAGTCAAAGAAAGAAAAGGTTTACTTAATTTAAATTCATCTATTTAACAATGAATAGACTATGGATATTAATGTTAAAAAAATTCCTATATTAAGGGTAATAAGGGTACCAAACATCCAACCATGAAGTCTTAATGTACTCTTAAGTTCAGATGCAGTTTTATCAAGTTTACTATCAAGTTCCATTTTGTTAACATCAATCTTATTATCCAAGTCTTTAATGTCAGATTTTAATTCACTTCTAACTGTATCAATCTTAGTATTAAGATTATTCTCAACGTTGTCAATCTTGGTATCCAGGTCTTTAATATCAGATTTTAATTCACTTCTAACTGTATCAATCTTAGTATTAAGATTATTCTCAACGTTGTCAATCTTGGTATCCAGGTCTTTAATATCAGATTTTAATTCACTTCTAACTGTATCAATCTTAGTATTAAGATTATTCTCAACGTTGTCAATCTTAGTATCCAGGTCTTTAATATCAGATTTTAATTCACTTCTGACTGTATCAATCTTAGTATCAAGTTCATTGAACTTAGTATCAATCTTAGTATTAAGATTATTCTCCACTGTATCTATCTTATTATCTAAGTCTTTAATATCAGATTTTAACTCATTTTTAACGTTGACAATTTTATTATCAAGGTCTCTAATATCGGCTTGTAAGGTTGCTTCTACCTTTTCAAGTTTAAGGTTAAAAGTAGTCTCTAAATACTCAATATCTTTATAAGTCAGTTCATTTTTATAATATCTGTAAGATAAATCAATAGCAATATCTCTATTTATACCAGCTTTAGTAAGTTCTGATATAACCATTTGTTGAGTAATAACTGGTTGAGCAAGTCCCATAAAAACACTCCTTATGTAATTATTATATAATATTTTAAGTGTTATAGGAACCTAACTTTAGTAAAATGTGATTTAAGAGGGTCCCTAACTGTAACATAAAGTGTTTAGTCTATTTTCTTCGGTTTATAAAAAAGCTTAAATACAATCTTACCATCAATCTGTTGTTAAAGGATTGTTATCAATACTATTTAGACCTGAGTATTATTACAAATAGTAAAAAAGGAAAACGAATCTCATAAAGAGATAAAAGTTTTCCTAAAATGACTTTATTTAGATTATTTAAATAGATAATTTATTTAGTAACAGTAGGTTGAGCAGAACTAGCTTCAGTTGATTCAGTAGTAGTTTCAGAGTACTGTATTCCCTTAACAGCTTCTCTTATCTTATCTAGTTGGTTTGATACTGTTCTTTGAATTACTACATCTAGTACTCCTAGTACCTTATTTACAGCAGTTACAGCAGCTGCTAAGTCTGCATTAGTAGCTGCCTTAGCACCATTAGCATGACTAGGAGTACCAACTGCTAATGTTCCAGCATCATTATTATTGTTTTGATTAAGATTACCAGCTGTGGTTTTAGAATCTTTTATTTTATCAATCATTGCCCATGAGTCTGCTTTAGATACCTCATCAACCAATTTAGGACCAGAATTATCACCAGCACCAGCATTGGCAGCAAGCGCAGCAGGTGCGTCAGTATTAGCAGCAGCATTTACTGCATTACCAGCATCTCCAGAACTGATTTCTACTTCAGATTTCTTTGCTACTTCAATAATTGCATTCACACTTTTAATTATAGTGTCAACTCCATCCTTATCAGCAGCAACTGCAGCACCAGCATTATTAGCATCACCAATATTAGTATCACCAGCTTCCTTAGCAACCCCAGCAAGTGTAGTTAGAGAAGCAATTAGCTGTTCAAAGACATCATTTGCACTGCTAATTGCACCCTTAACAGCTTCAATTGTGCTACCATCAGCATTTTTTGCTTCAGAGATTTTACTTGATAGCTCATTTAACTTCTTCTTAGTAGTTGTAAGTCCATCTCCGATCATCTTAAAGTGTTCCCCTACTTTACTTTTATTGTCACCCGATTTAACTGCAGTAAGTCCCAAAGTATCACCAATAGCATTACCAAAGATGCCAAAAATCTCTTGAAATCCTTGACCTATTTTGATAAGTGAATCAGAGAAAGAAATTTTAGATTCAACAGCTAATTTAACTTCTTCAGTTTAATTACAACAATATAGAAGGCAAACTAGACTCATCTCTAATGATTGCCTTCTAATCTTATTTTTAAGTAATCAATCTAACTATCTATTTTATTGTTAACCTGCTAGTTTTGGGGTTCTTGCTTCATCTATTTTTTCTTTTGCTGTTTTAAGAACATTCTTTACTGTCTTCTTAATTATATCCTCTACTGCTACTAATAACTTATTTACTGCAGTTACTCCTAAGCCTTGTACTTCTTTCCCTCCCCCTGTAACATTATCAGCTGCGCCTGCTGCTAATTTACCTGTCTTAACCAATGAACGTAATGCTATTCCTCCTGCTACTGCTGCTGCTTTAGCATCAGTTGAACCTGCTAAATGGGCATCTGATCCTCCTTTAGCAAAGGAAATGGCACTTGTATCTGCAGTTGCATTGTCTGATAGCTGTGCATCACTTTCTTGTGATGCAATTATTGATTTTAAAATTTCTTCACCACTTACTGTTGATAGTATTACTGCTGCTTTACCTGCATCTGTTGCTGCTGGATTATTACCACTTGTGGCCAATATCTTAGCCCCATCCTTATTATCTGCGCCTCCATTTACTTGTAATGTTATAGTTCCTGCTTTTAATTCTTGAACACCTGAATCTGTTGCAGCTTTTACTATTTCTTTCAATGAATTAAAGGCTTTCTTTAATTCAGTTTCATCTGCCTGTGTTCCTGAACCAACAACATTATTTGCATAACCTACTACATTATTATCACCTATTGTTCCTAATAAATTTACATTTGTTTTTAATATGTTTAAAGCAGCTTTAGCAGCATCAACTGCTTCTTTAATTACCTTGTTTAATAGACTATCTTTAGCGCCCTCTCCTTCTACCTTTGAGTTTTTTGCTACCTCTTCTAATTCTTCAGATGCTTGTCCAAGCTTCATACCTAAACTGTTAAAATAATCTCCTACTTCATCCTTCTTTGTAGTTGATTTAGCAGTAAAACCTAATGTATCTGAGAGTAACTCCAAAAATGAATAAAAGACATTTTCAGCACTTCTACCTACCTCCATTAATACCTCACTTAAACTCTTTCCCCCTGTAGCTGCCTCGCCATCCTTACCAGCTTGTGGTTGTTGACCACTTCCACAACTAATAAGTAAAAATAAGCAATATAAGTTCTTATTAAGTGATAAAACAAGTTAAAATCAAGGAATAAATATAAGTCTAAAAGATAAAAGAAATCAAAGAAATCTTAAGAAGTATAATAAAGAAGTAAAGCAAATAAAGATAGAATAAAAAAGGAAAATAAGCTAAGAGAAGAATTACTCCTAGCTTATTATTTATAGACTTTATTTTATCAGATAATTAAGATTGATTCAAAAGTAATCTTATAATAATTAATTAAATTGTTCATGCTTTAGGTGTTAGAAGGCTTAGTGCTCTCTGACTTAGCAGGTGTTGAAAGCGCATTAATTGCAGATGTTACTGTGGCTTCAGCAGCCTTTAACAACGCATCAACTGCTGTGTTTAGTTCACCAAGCTCTTTAGCTCCGTTTTCCCCATCAGCTTTATTTACACGATCTATAGCTTTTTGTGCATTATCTTTAGTAGCAGCTCCTTGATCAACCCCTAACTCAGCATGTTTGCTCTTGAGTTTATCCAGAAATGCCTTAATTGCAGTTGTAAAACTAATTATTTTCTCATCCAAAATTTGTTCTTTAAAAGATTCCAAAACGCTTAAAGCTTTTGATTTCTTATCTATATCTAATACAATACTATAAACTCCTGACATCAATGAAGTATTTTTATCAGTACTACCATCATCAGTAAGAGTACCGTTATTTTGAATTTTCTTCCCAATAGCCTTAGCAAGCTCATCAATGGACTTAACTAAAGTATGAACTTCTTTAACACTCTTAGCAAAAGCAACAGTGTCCTTTATGTTCTTAGTTATTGTAGCTAGGTCAAGGATTGTGCCATCAGATTTAGCTGCTTGCCCATCTTTAGGAGAAGTCCCTGAATTATTACAAGACATGAGTAAAAATAAAGTCATTAATAACGCACTTAAAGTAATTCTTTTCATTATTACGTGCCTCCTTTTTCTCAGGGGGACAAGACATAAATAAAAGGAAAACAATTCTTATGCAAAGAAGAGTTTTCCTCAAATGACTTTATTTAGTTACGTTTTATTAATAATGCTTTATTGTTGCTGTCCACCAGTTGCTGCTTCTGCAGGTGTAGTAGAATCTGCGAATTTATCTTCTTGTGTAACGGCCGCTAGTGCTTCACTTATTGTTTTTAAACCACTATCAACAGTATTTCTTATTGCTATTATTAGAGTACTTAAAGTTTTACCTACTGCACTAGCAGCTGCCCCATTTGCTGCATGAGCAGATTTTGCTTCATTCTTAGAAGCAAATTTACCATCCTTAGTCATAGCTCTTAAAGCTATACCTCCTGCAATAACTGCATCTTTTTTTGTTGCAGCATCAAGATCATTCTTATCCTCTTTCTTGGCAATAGCAATACTTGCAGCATCTTTTGCTTGATCAATTGCAACATCTTTAGCATCAACAGAGCTAGCAATAGCTTGCAAGATGTCAGCCCCAGTTACAGCACCTATTGATGCACTTGCTGCTCCTGCTATGGCATCAGTACTATTATCTTTAGTACTACCAAACAATTTGGCAATTGATTTTTGCTCATCCTCTGCGGTCTTAGTAGCATCTGCTTTACCCTCATCCTTTTTTAAAACTACGTCAACAATAGTTTTAATTCCTTTAACAAGAGCATTTACACTTGCAGTATCTGCCGGTGCAGCATCTTGACCTGCATTAGTAGCACCACCAATCTTATCTTCTCCTGTAGCCCCTGTTGCTGCTGTTTTAGCCCCTTCTGCAATCTTGTCTAATGTGTTAGTGATAAATGTATCAACAACAGATTTAATTTTTGAGTAATTACCATTCGTAGCAACTTCATCTTTCAATTTCTTTTTAACAGATGTCATAGTGTCAGCAATTTTAGTGAAATACGCTCCTACCTCACTTTTCTTAGTCTCCGCCTTAATACCAAAAGCCCCAGCAACCATATCAGAAAGTGAAGTAAAAACATCTAAGAAGCCTTTACCTAAATTAGCAATAGAGTTTAAGAATGTGGTTTTAGGATCTTCCACCTTAGCACTCCCACTGCCACAGCTAAGAAGTAAAAATAAAGTTACAAATAAGCGATCTAAGTTATTATTAAGTGATAAAACAAGTTAAAATCAAGGTATAAATATAATCTAAAAGATAAAAGTAATCAAAGAAATCTACAAAGTATAATAAAGTAATAAAGCAAATAAATAGAGAATAAAGAAACAAAATAAGCTAAGAGAAGAAAACTCCTAGCTTATTATTTATAGACTTTATTTTATCAGATAATTACCTTAGATTAAAAACCAATCTTATAATAAATAATTAAATTGTTTATCCTTAGTTAGATTGAGTAGGGGAATCTGACTTAGCAGGGATTGAAAGCGCATTTATTGCAGCTGTTACTGCATCTTCAGCAGCCTTTAACAACTCATCAATGACTGTATTGAGTTTAATAAGCTCTGAGGCCCCTTTATCTTTTGTACCATCTGTTACATCTATAACATTTTTTGCATGCGCATCATCAACATCTTCTTTTCCAAGATTGGCATGATCTGCCTTCACTTTAGCTAAAAATGCTGTACTTTCCTTCTTAGCACTACCAACTTTTGCCTTCAAATCACTAGAAAGCCCAACTTTTCCTGCCAATGTCCCTAATTTAGTATCCACAACTTCTATAACACTATATGCTCCTGCAATTAAGGATCCATTATGAGCACTTTCGGTAGCAAGTCCATTAGCATCAATCTTTTTTCCAATAACTTTAGCGAGTTCATCAATGGACATAACTAAAGTATGAACGTCTTTAACACTCTTAGCAAAAGCAACAGTGTCTTTTATGTTCTTAGTTATTGTAGCTAGGTCAATAAGAGTACCATCAGATTTAGCCGCATGCCCATCTTTAGGAATAGTTCCTGAATTATTACAAGACATAAGTAAAAATAAAGTCATAAGTATAATATAAATAAAAGGAAAACGGTTCTTATGAAAAGAAGAGTTTTCCTCAAATGACTTTATTTAGTTATATATTGCTTACTAATCCTATCTAATCATGACTATTAGTTCTTCTTAGTTTCAGAGGTTGTATTATCATTAGTTACAGGAGGAATATCTTCAGGATTAATTTTCATAGCATCTTTAACACCCTTAAGTCCCACGTCAATAGTATTTCTTATTGCTATTGTTAGTGTATTTAATGCTTTTGTTACTGCACTTAAAGCTACTCCCTCTATTGCTTTCTTTGCATCAGCATCACCATCACTAGCACCAGAAAATTTACCATTCTTTGCTATTGCTCGCAGTGCTATTCCTCCTGCTATTATTGCATCTTTTTTATTAGACTCAGCACCTGCACCACCAGCATGCTTAGCTAACGTAACAGCATCATTTTTAACCATAGCTTGTAATATATCAGCTCCGGTTACTGCTCCTACTGCTTTTGCTGCATCAGCTGCTACTTTCTTTGCTTCAGCAGCAGCACCTGCATTAGCATTAGCAAACAGTTTACCTGCACCATTATTATTTCTTGCATTACCATTTTCAGCGTTATTATTATCACCAGCATCAGCACTTCCTTTATTTCCAAGCACCACTTCTACAATCTTTCCAATCCCCTCAATAAGGGACTTAACTGCATTTTCCTCACCAGCAGCACCAACATTAGCAGTACCAACACTAGCAATTGAGTCATTACCTTCAGCACCCTTTACAGCCTCGCTTGCTCCTTCTATTATTTTATCAAGTGTTTCACTAACTAATTTATTTATTGCAGTCTCAGTTGCAGCAGTATTAGGATTATTTTCAGATTTCATATCAGTAACAATTTTTTCAAGGGCTGTCTTAGTAGATGAAAGAGTATCATGTACTTTCTTAAAGTAAACTCCAATATCAGACTTCTTAGTATTAAAACCTAAAACACCTCCAACCATATCAGAAAGTGAAGTAAAAACATTTAAGAAGTCATTACCTAAACTAATAACAGATTTTAAGAATCTGCTCTGAGGATCCTCAGCCTTAGTACTGCCACTGCCACAACTAAGAAGTAAAAATAAAGTCATCAATAACGCACTTAAAGTAATTCTTTTCATTATTACGTGCCTCCTTTTTTCTCAGAGAGCAAAATAAAAGGACAAGATGGCTAACAAGTTTTGAACATAAAATAAAAAAGCTAAAAACACAGATACTTTAACATTTCAGAGACTGTGTGTAATTCAACAATCAACAAAATTGATTGTTTTTAACAAAAAATTGAATTACTTTGTAAAAAAATAATTAACAGAAGGTCAATTAAAGAAGGGGCTAATTAAATAAATTTACTTTACTAATAATGACATTAATGCTAAGAATATTCCTATATTAAGAGTAATAAGGGTACCAAACATCCAATTATGTAATTTTGATGTACTTTTAAATTCCATTCTGTTAATTTCCATATCTTTTCTAACAAGAGAAATTTCATTACTAACAGATGCAACATCAGACTTTAATTCAGCTCTAACAGAATCTATCTTATTATCCAGGTCTTTAATGTCAGATTTTAACTCATTCCTAACGTTATCAATCTTCACATTTAAATTACTTTCAACAATATCTATTTTATTATCAAGTTCATTAAATTTAGTGTCAATCTTCACATTTAAATTACTTTCAACAGAATCTATCTTGTTATCCAGGTCTTTAATATCAGATTTTAACTCATTTCTAACAATGTCAATCTTGTTATCAAGCTCAGTTCTAACAGAAATAATTTCAGATTTCAAACTACGCTCTAACATCTCAAACTTAAGATTAAAATTACTCTCTAAATATTCAATATCTTTATAAGTTAGTTCATTACGGTAATATCTTTTAGAGAGCTCATTTGCAACAAAATCTTGCATACCCATTTTTACAAATTCTTGATATATAATCTCCTCTGTAATATGCCCATTAAAAATTTGTGTATTAGCAACAGAATGTAATGATGAATCTTGCATAAAATCTCCTTATGTAATTATTATATAATATTTTAAGTGTTATAGGAACTTTATAGTTAGTAAAATGTGACTTAAGAAGGTCCCTAAATCTAATATAAATGTTTAGTCTATTTTCTTTATCTTATACAAAGCTCAAATACAATCTTACCATCAATCTGTTGTTAAATGATTGCTATCAATACTATTTAAACCTGAGTATTATTACAAGATATAGATAAAAGGAAAACGAATCTCATAAAGAGAATAGTTTTCCTAAAATGACTTTATTTAGTTATGTATTTGTTATTAATTATTTATTATTATTGTCCACTAGCTGTTACGTCTGTAGGTGTAGTAGAATCTGCAGACTTATCTTCTTGTGTAACTGTAACAAGAGCATCACTTATTGTTTTTAAACCAATATCAACAGTATTTCTTATTGCTATTATGAGAGTACTTAAAGTCTTACCAACAGCACTTGCAGCAACACCATTAACTGCATGAGCGGATTTATCTTCCCCATTTTTAGCAGCAAATTTACCATCTTTAGCCATAGCTATTAAATCTATAGAACTTGCTATGGTTGTATATCTTTTGGATTTTGAATAATAAGTTTTCATCATTACAAATACCATTAGCAAAAGCTAACTCCGCATATTTAGCTTTTGCAACTCTACTATCTTTATTAACAGTAATGTCTTTAATATTTAAGACCCTGTTTTAGCACTAAATAAATTATCAATTTTTTTTATCATACTAAGAGCAAGATTAGTTTTATTTACCCATCCATTTTCTTCTTTCAATACTAAAGTAATAATTTCTCTTCTTCCTTTAACAAGGTTCTTGACACTTGTAATGAAAACACTATCACAATATCAGCAATTGATGCCACATTAGTATCGCCACTAACAGCTTTCTTTGCTCCTGCAGCAATCTTGTCTAATGTCCCCGTAATTAAACTTATCAATCACTCCCTTCACTTATCGTAATCACCATCCTCTGCAACCCAGTGTTTAATTTATCTTTTAATGTTTGCATAGTGGTTTAAACATAGGTAAAATAATTTCCTATATCGCTATTTTTAGTAACAGCCTTAATACAAAAAGCGTCAACCACCATATAACTAAAGAAAGTAAAAACAGATAATAAACTTTTTTTAATCACCATACACTCAATATATAATATCTATACTATACTTAGTTCAATCACTAAAAAAAGGAAAACTACTCAATTTAATGAGTCCCGTTTCCCTTTATGCCTTTATTATTGATTTTTCTTTCCTACTTATCAGTGCCTGCTTCACTTGCCTCAGCAGTAGTTTCAGAGTACTGTATTCCCTTAACTGCTTCTCTTATCTTTTCTAGTTGGCTTGATACTGTTTTCCTAATTATAAAATCAAGTACTCCTAATACCTTATTTACAGCACTTACAGCAGCAGCTTTAACTGCATCAGCTTCATTATTAGCAGCATTAGCACTAAGTTTACCACCTTGAGTCATTGCCTTAAGGGCAACGGCTGCTGCTAAGTCGGCATTGGTAGCTGCCTTAGCACCATTAGCATCAGCAGCATTAGCACCAGTAGCTAATTCTCCTGCATTATTATCAGCACCAGCAGTAAGTTGTTCAGTTTTAGTCTTAGCATCTTTTATCTTTGCAATCATTGCCCATGGATCTGCCTTAGCTACTTCATCTGATAGCTTAGGACCAGCTCCAGCACCTGCAGCAGCATTAGCATTAATAGTAGCAGTTGCAGTTCCCGCCCCATTGGCTACCGGACTACCGGCATTCCCAGCTTCAATCTTGATTCCAGACTTATCTGCTACATCAATAATTTCTTTAACTCCTACAATTATAGCTTCAACACTATCTTTATTAGCTGGTGCTGAAGCATCAGCATTAGCAGTATCCCCAATAGCAGTACCATCATTAGTTACACCAGCAAGTTTAGTCACAGAAGCAATTAATTTATCAAAAACTTCACCAGTTCCTTTAATTACACTCTTAACAGCTTCAATTGTGTTTCCATCAGCACTAGTTACTTCAGATATTTTTCCTGATAGATCGTTTAACTTAGTCTTAGTATCTTCTAATCCTTTCTTTACCTTATTAAGGTGTTCTCCTACTTTACTTTTACTTTTACTATCTGTAGATTTTACTGCGCTAAATCCTAGGATGTCTCCAATAGCATTACCAAAAATCTCTTGAAATCCTTGACCTATTTTAATAAGTGAATCAAAGAAAGAAATTTTAGATTCAGCAGCCAGTTTCTCAGCTTGAAGTTGACCACTTCCACAGCTAATAAGTAAAAATAAAGATATAAGTATAGTTATATTAAAGTTTTTAATTCTCTCATTTAATCTATGCTTCATATTATAGTCCCTCCTTATTGCAAGATAAAAATAAAGTCATCAATAATGCACTTAAAGTAATTCTTTTCATTATTACGTGCCTCCTTATTACCTCAGGGGGCAAAATAGAAGGACAAAATGATTAACAAGTTTTGAACATAAAATAAAAAAGCTAAAAACACAGATACTTTAACATTTCAAAGACTGCGTGTGATTCAACAATTAATCCTGTTAATTGTTGTTAACAAATAATTAAATGATTTTGATAAAAAATAATTGATATGTAATCAATTAAAGAAAGGTAATAATTAAATAAATTTACTTTACTAATAATGACATTAATGCTAAAAATATTCCTATATTAAGTGTAATAAGGGTACCAAACATCCAATTATGCAGGTCTTGATATACTCTTAAATTCAGATGCAGTTTTATCAAGTTTATTATCAAGCTCCACCCTATTAATTTCCATATCTTTTCTAACAAGAGAAACCTCATTTTTAACATTATCAATCTTATTATCCAAGTCTTTAATGTCAGATTTTAATTCACTTCTGACTGTATCAATCTTATTATCCAGTTCATTGAATTTAGTATCAATCTTATTATTAAGATTATTCTCAACTGTATCAATTTTGGTATCTAAGTTTCTAATATCAGATTTTAACTCACTTTTAACGTTGTCAATCTTATTATCAAGCTCATTAAATTTAGTATCAATCTTGATGTTAAGATTATTGTCAACTGTATCAATTTTGGTATCTAAGTCTCTAATATCAGATTTTAACTCATTTTTAACGTTAGCAAATTTATTATCAAGGTCTCTAATATCGGCTTGTAAGGTTGCTTCTACCTTTTCAAGCTTAAGGTTAAAAGTAGTCTCTAAATATTCAATATCCTTGTAAGTCAGTTCATTTTTATAATATCTGTAAGATAAATCAATAGCAATATCTCTATTTATACCAGCTTTAGTAAGTTCATTGATGACCATTTGTTGAGTAACTACTGGTTGAGCAAGACCCATAAAAAACTCCTTATATAATTATTACATAATATTTTAAGTGTTATAGGAACTTTATGTTAGTAAAATATGATTTTCAAGGGTCCTTAAATCTAACATAAAGTGTTTAATCTATTTTCTTTATCTTATCAAAAAGCTCAAATGTAATTTTACCATCAATCTGTTGCTAAAGGCTTGTTATCAATACTATTTAGACTTGAATATTATTACAGATAGTAAAAAAGGAAAACAATTCCCATGAAAGGAGAAGAGTTTTCCTCAAATGACTTTATTTAGTTATGTTTTATTAATAATTCTTTATTGTTACTGTCCACCAGTTGCTGCATCTGTAGGTGTAGTAGAATCTACAGATTTATCTTCTTGTGTAACTGTAGCAAGAGCATCACTAATTGTTTTCAATCCACTATCAACAGTATTTCTAATAGCAATAATAAGAGTACTTAAAGTCTTACCAATAGCATTAGCAGCAACACCATTAACTGCATTAGCATCTTTTTCAGCATTAGCAGCAAACTTACCATTCTTAGCAACAACATCATTTAGTTTGGCTTTAACTGTGTTCATAGTTGTCTCAATAGAAGTGAAGTACTTATCAATATCAGATTTTTTAGTCTCAGACTTAATACCAAAAGCACCAGTAATCATATCAGAAAGTAAAGTAAAAACATCTAAGAAACCTTTACCTAAATTAGCAATAGAAGTTAAGAATAAGGTTTTAGGATCCTCAGTCTTAGCACTGCCACTGCCACAACTAAGAAGTAAAAATAAGCAATATAAGTTATTATTAAGTGATAAAACAAGATAAAATCAAGGCATAAATATAATCTAAAAGATAAAAGTAATCAAAAAAATCTACAAAGTACAATAAAGTAGTAAAGCAAGTAAATATAGAATAAAAAAGGAAAATAAGCTAAGAGAAGAAAACTCCTAGCTTATTATTTATAGACTTTATTTTATCAGATAATTACGATTGATTAAAAAGTAATCTTATAATAATTAATTTCTTAATTAAGACTTAGTAGGCTCTGCCTTAACAGAAGTTGTAAGCTGTGTAATTGCAGCTGTTACTGCAGATTCAGCAGAAGTTAACAACTCATCAATGACTGTATTTAATTTTTTAAGGTCAGAAGCAGAAGCATCGGTTTTATCTATAACTTTTTTTGCTTCTGCATCTTTTTTAACACTTTCATTATCCTTTGCAGAGCTTTTAAATTTAACTAATAAACCATCATTTGCATTTTTGGCCTCATTAACCTTTGCCTTAAGTGCATCAGAGATTCCATCTACCTGCACTAAACTCTCTAATTCACCTTTTACAGCTGATACTACTTGAAATGCCCCTGCAATTAACTGTTCATTTTGATCAGCTGTAAAAGCCTCTAAAGCACCTGTCTCATCTGTTTTAATTTTCTTACCAATAGCTTTAGCGAGCTCATCAACAGACTTAACTAAAGTATGAACTTCTTTAACACTCTTAGCAAAAGCAACAGTGTCTTTTATGTTTTTAGTTATTGTAGCTAGGTCAATAACAGTGCCATCAGATTTAGCTGCTTGCCCATCTTTAGGAGCAGTAGCTGAATTATTACAAGAGATAAATAAAAGGAAAACAATTCTTATGAAAAGAAAAGTTTTCCTAAAATGACTTTATTTAGTTATGTATTTGTTATTAATCATTATTTATTGTTACTGTCCACTAGCTGTTGCGTCTGCAGGTGTAGTAGCTTCTGCAGACTTATCTTCTTGTGTAACTGTAGCAAGAACTGCATTTATTGTTTTCAATCCACTATCAACAGTATTTCTTATTGCTATTATCAGAGTATTTAAAGTCTTACCTACCGCACTTGTTGCTGCTCCATTAACTGCATGAGCAGATTTATCTTCCCCAGTTTTAGCAGCAAATTTACCACCCTTAGCCATAGCTCTTAAAGCAATACCAGCAGCAATAACTGCATCTTTCTGTCCATCTCCAAAATCTTTACCATTAGCATCAGCCTTAGCAGTAGCAATCTCTGCTGCGTTACTTGCTTTATCAATATCTTTATCAGCTTCGGTTAAAGCAGACTTAGCAATAGCTTTTAATATATCAGCCCCAGTTACTGCTCCTATTGATGCACTAGCTGCAGCAGCTTGTGTTTCTGTACCATCAGTATCTTTTTTCCCACTAAATAACTTACCAATTGATTTTTTCTCAGCTTCTTCTGTCTTAGTAGCGCCTGCATCTCCTTCACCATCTTTCAAAACTACACCAACTATATCTTTAATTCCTTTAACTAGGGCATTGACACTTGCTACTTCTGCAGGTGCAGCATCTTGACCTGCTTTAACAGCATTACCAATAGCATCGCTACTAGTAGCCCCACTAGCAGCTGTCTTAGCCCCATCAGCGATCTTGTCTAATGTGTTAGTGATAAATGTATCAACAACAGATTTAACTTTTGGATAATTACCATGCGCTGTAACTACAGTGTTTAACTTCTCTTTAACAGATGTCATAGTATTTGCAATATCAGTAAAATACTTCCCTACTTCACTCTTTTTAGTCTCAGCTTTAATGCCAAAAGCACCAGTAATCATATCAGAAAGAGAAGTAAAAACATCTAAGAAACCCTTACCTAAATTAGCAATAGAAGTTAAGAATAAGGTTTTAGGATCCTCAGCCTTAGCACTCCCACTGCCACAACTAAGAAGTAAAAATAAAGTCATTAATAACGCACTTAAAGTAATTCTTTTCATTATTACGTGCCTCCTTATTACTTAGGGTAGGCAAGATGGTTAAAAACCTTTGATAAAGCATAAAAACAGAAGATAAAAGAATAAGTACTTTAACATTGCAGAGATTGTGTGTGATTCAACGATTAATGAAGTTAAATTGTATTTAAAAATTTAGTGTTTTGTAAAAAAAATAATTGATAATATATCAATTAAATAAATTCACTTTACTAACAATGACATTAATGCTAAAAATATTCCTATATTAAGGGTAATAAGAGTACCAAACATCCAACCATGAAGTCTTAGTGTACTCTTAAGTTCCATTTTGTTAACATCAATCTTAGTATCGAGATCTTTAATATCAGATTTTAATTCACTTCTAACGTTATCAATCTTAGTATCGAGGTCCTTAATGTCTGATTTCAGTTCACTTCTAACGTTGTCAATCTTGTTATCAAGTTCATTAAATTTAGTATCAATCTTATTATTAAGATTATTTTCAACAGTGTATATCTTAGTATTAAGTTCATTGAATTTAGTATCGAATTTATTGTCCAGGTCTCTAATATCAGATTTTAAGGTTGTCTCAACCCTTTGAATCTCAGCTTGTAATAGTGATTCAACTTTTTCAAGCTTAAGGTTAAAATTATTCTCAACAGTATTAATCTTGTTATCAAGTTCATTAAATTTAGTATCGATTTTGGTATCAAGTTCATCCTTAACACTACTAATCTCATCTTCTAAGTGTTTCAACTTTATATCAAAGTTCTCTTTTAAGAATTCAATATCTTTATAAGTCAGTTCATTTTTATAATATCTGTAAGAGAGATCAATAGCAATATCTTTACTTATACCAGCCTTGGTAAGTTCTGATATAACCATTTGTTGAGTAATAACTGGTTGAGCAAGTCCCATAAAAACACTCCTTATGTAATTATTATATAATATTTTAACTATTATAGGAAACTTATTTTAGTAAAATGCGCTTAAGAGTACGCACTCCCAAAGTCAATAACATATATGATGCTGAGAGGCTATCTAATGAATCATCATTACTTTTACCATCTGCTTAGATGTAGCAAATGGCTCTATTAATGTAGCAATTTTAGTAAATTTATTACTTATAGGTTTAATTGGAGCAATCCTAAACTTATGACTCATACGTACTCTAAGATTAAGAAAGGTTTTAGTCACATTCCCATGCCCAGAAGTGTTATCCCTATCTTCAAAATAAAGTGTTAGGTCAATTTCCTTTGGTTTATCAAAAAGCTCAAATACAGTATTACCATCAATCTGTTGTTAAAGGATTGCTATCAATACTATTTAGACCTAAGTATTATTACAGATAGTAAAAAAGGAAAACAATTCTTATGAAAAGAAAAGTTTTCCTCAAATGACTTTATTTAGTAGACTATTTAATTAGATAATTTATTTAGCAGCAGCGGGTTGAATAGTAGTAGCTTCAGTTGCTTCAATAGTAGTTTCAGAGTACTTTATTCCCTTAACAGCTTCTCCTACTTTATCTAGTTCGCTTTCTACTGTTTTCTTAATTATTATATCTAGTACTCCTAATACCTTATTTACAGCACTTGCTGCTGCTGCCTTCACTGCTTCAGCATCATCATTAGCAGCACTAAATTTACCACCTTTAGTCATAGCTTTAAGAGCAACAGCTGCTACCAGATCAGCATTGGTTTTTGCACCATTATGATTATCACCACCATTACCAGCAATACCAACTGCAAGTACACCAGCTTCATTATTATCACCAGCAGCAAGAGCACCTTCAAATTTAGCATTCTTAATCTTATCAATCATAGCCCATGAATCAGCTTTAGTAACCTCATCAGCTAGCTTAGAACCAGCACCTGCTGCAGGTGCTGCGGCATCAGCTTTACCAACAAGTGCTGCTCCAGCAGTAGCAGCACCCCCAGCTACCTGCACACCAGCATTTCCAGCTTTAACCTTTACTCCAGACTTATCTGCTACATCAATAATTGCTTTAACTTCTTCAATAACAGTTTTAACGCTAGCCACTTCAGCCCCAACAGCAACAGCATTAGCACCAGCACCATCAGAAATATCAGTATCACCAGTAGCTCCAGCAAGTTTAGTTACAGAGTCAATTAGTTTTACAATAACGTCACTAGCACTTTTAATTGTAGCCTCAACTCCTGTAGTATCAGCATGAGGAGTAGAAGTTATGTCTTTTACTAAACCATCTAATTTACCTTTAGTATCTTCTAAACCTTTTCTTATCTTATCAAAGTGTTCACCAACTTTACTTCTCTTATCACCAGATTTAACAGCTGTAAATCCAAAAGCATCCCCAATAGCATTACCAAAAACGCCAAAAATCTCTTGAAATCCATGACCTATTTTGATAAGTGAATCAAAGAAAGAAATTTTAGATTCAGTAGCCAATTTAACTTCTTAAGTTTAATCACAACAATATAGAAGGCAATCTTAGATATAAATCTAAGATTGCCTTCTACTCTCATCACTAAATAATCTAAATATCTATTTTAACCTTATTATTATTCCTTTTCTTTTAAATTTATCATTCCCTTCCCTGATCTTGCTTCGTCTATTTTTTCTTTTGCTATTTTAAGAATATTCTTTACTGTCTTCTTAATTAGATCCTCTGCTGCTACTAATAGCTTAGTTACAGCAGTTACGCCTGCCGATTGTACTGCTTTTGCATCCGCTGAATGTGATACATGATCTGCTTGCCCCCCTTTTGCAAATTCCAATGGAGTTGTATTCCCATTTGCTGCTCCTGCTCTTTACTAATTACACATACCTTACTAATTCCACACTTAACTTTGCGTAATCTATTTAATCACCATACACTCAATATGTAATCTATACTATACTTAGTTCAATTACCCTATTAACTAAAAAAGGAAAACTACTCAATTTAATGAGTCCCGTTTCCCTTTAATGCCTTTATTATTGATTTTTATTTTCTACTTACTTACCAGTGCCTGACTCACTTGTTTCTACTGGCATATCTTCTTGTTTAACGGCCGCTAGTGCTTCACTTATTGACTTTAAACCAGTATCAACAGTATTTCTTATTGCAAGCATAAGAGTGCCAAGTGTCTTTGAGACAGCACTGGCTGCTGCTCTATTTACTATAGGTACAGCATCATTTTCACCACTCTTAATAGCAAATTGACCACCTTTAGCCATTGCCCGCAGTGCTATTCCTCCTGCTATTACCGCGTCCTTTTTTGCATCATTTTTAATCTCTTTTTTACCATTATCTTTCTTAGCAGCAGCAATACTTGCAGCATCTGTAGCATCTTCAATATTTTTACTATTATCGACATTACCAGACTTAACTATAGCTTGCAAGATATCTGCTCCACTTACAGCTCCAATTGATGCACTTGCTGCTGTAGCTTCTTTCGCTTCTGCAGCATTAGCTTTCACTTCACTAAACAACTTACCAATGTATTTCTTATCTTCACCCTCATCTTTAGTAGCATTAGCGGATGCATCTCCTTTGCCTTTTAATACCACATCAACAATAGTTTTAATTCCTTTAACAAGTGCATTTACACTTGCTGCATCTGCATGTACAGCATCCTTATCTACAGTAGCATCTCCAATAGTACTATTATCCCCAGCACCACTTGCTGCAATCTTTGCTCCATCAGAAATCTTGTCTAATATACCTGCTATAAATTTATTAACTACTTCCTTTATCTTTGGATAGTTACCATTCGTAGCAACAACATCATTTAGTTTGGCTTTAACTGTGTTCATAGTGTTTTCAATATCAGTAAAATACTTACCAATGTCAGATTTCTTAGTCTCAGCTTTAATGCCAAAGGCCCCAGCAACCATATCAGAAAAGGAAGTAAAAACATCTAAGAAACCTTTACCTAAATTAGCAATAGAAGTTAAGAATAAGGTTTTAGGATCTTCCACCTTAGAACTCCCACTGCCACAACTAAGAAGTAAAAATAAAGTCATTAATAACGCACTTAAAGTAATTCTTTTCATTATTACGTGCCTCCTTATTAACTCAAGGGGGCAAGATATAAATAAAAGGAAAACAATTCTCATGAAAAGAAAAGTTTTCCTCAAATGACTTTATTTAGTTATGTTTTATTAATAATTCTTTACTGTTTTTGTCCACTAGCTGTTGCGTCTACAGGTGTAATAGAATCTACAGCTTTATCTTCTTGTGTAACTGTAGCAAGAACATCACTTATTGACTTTAAACCAGTATCAACAGTATTTCTTATTGCTATTATGAGAGTACTTAAAGTTTTACCAACAGCATTAGCAGCAACACCATTAACTGCATCAGCATCTTTAGCATTGTTATTAGCAGCAAACTTACCATCCTTAGCCATAGCTCTTAATGCTATTCCCGCAGCAATCACTGCATCTTTCTTAGCTTCTGCCTCTTTAATTTCTTTTTTGTCGTTAACAGCCGGAGCAATAGAAATCTCAGCAGCATCTGTAGCTTTTTCAATTCCATTAGCATTATCAACTTGAGGATCTTCTTTGGATTTCGCAATAGCTTGTAAAATATCAGCACCAGTCACTGAACCAACACTTGCTGATGCCTTTGCAATATTTTCTTCTTTTGCATCAGCTTTACCATTATCATCAGCAAATAACTTACCAACGTCCTTTTTATCCTCTCCTGTTTTAGTAGCACCTGCATTTCCCTCATCCTTTTTTAGAACCACTTCAACAATAGTCTTAATCCCTTTAACAAGAGAAACAACTGAATCCTTGCTAGCAGGAGTAGCCCCATGTCCAGTTGCAGTAGCATTACCAATAACATCACCAGTAGCCCCTTTAGCAGCTGTCTTAGCTCCTTCAGCGATCTTATCTAATGTCTCAGTGATAAATGTATCAACGACTGATTTAACTTTCAAGTAATTTCCGTTCTTAGCAACTTCTGTCTGTAACTTCTCTTTAACAGATGTCATAGTCTTTTCAATATCAGTGAAATACTGACCAATATCAGATTTTTTAGTGTCAGCTTTAATACCAAAAGCCCCAGCAACCATATCAGAAAGTGAAGTAAAAACATCTAAGAACCCTTTACCCAAATTAGCAATAGAAGTTAAGAATAAGGTTTTAGGATCTTCAGTCTTAGTACTACCACTGCCACAACTAAGAAGTAAAAATAAGTAATCTAAGTTATTATTAAGTAATAAAACAAGGTAAAATCAAGGAATAAATAAGTCTAAAAGATAAAAGAAATCAAAGAAATCTTAAGAAGTATAATAAAGAAGTAAAGCAAGTAAAGAGAGAATAAAAAAACAAATTAAGCTAAGAGAAGAAAACTCCTAGCTTATTATTTATAGACTTTATTTTATAAGAAAATAACGATTGATTAAAAAGTAATCTTATAATAATAAATTAAATTGTTTACTCTTAGTTAGATTGAGCAGTAGATGCTGACTTAGCAGGAGTTGAAAGCGCATTTATTGCAGCTGTTACTGCATCTTCAGCAGCCTTTAACAACGTATCTATTGCTGTATTAAGCTCTTCAAGTTCTTTTGCTCCTTTAGTCTTAGTAGCATTATTTCTATCTATGGCTTCCTTTGCATTAGCACTAGAAACAGCTGCTGAAGCCGCACCAAGAGTAGCATTTTCTGACTTCAATTTATTCAAAAATGCTGTACTTTTCTGCTTAGCAGAAATAACTTTATCCTTTATCCCAGCAAATTTTTCAGACTTACCTTCTAATGCTGTCAATTTAGAGTCTGCATCAGCCATTATTTGATATGCCCCTGCAAGCAATGTTCCATTTAAATTATCAGTATCATCTTGAAGACCACCTGCTTGAATTTTCTTTTTAATAGCTTTAGCGAGCTCATCAATAGATTTAACTAAGGTATGAACGTCTTTAACATCTTTAGCAAAAGCAACAGCATCAGTAATGTTTTTAGTTATTGTAGCTAGGTCAAGGATTGTGCCATCAGATTTAGCTGCTTGCCCATCTTTAGGAGCAGTTCATGAATTATTACAAGAGATAAATAAAAGGAAAACAATTCTTATAAAGAGAAAAGTTTTCCTAAAATGACTTTATTTAGATTATTTAAATAGATAATTTATTTAGTAACAGTAGGTTGAGTAGTACTGGTTTCAGTTGCTTCAATAGTAGTTTCAGAGTACTTTATTCCTTTAACAGCTTCTCTTATCTTATCTAGTTCACTTGCTACTGTTTTCCTAATGATAAAGTCAAGTATACCTAGTACCTTATTTACAGCAGTTACAGCAGCAGCTTTAACTGCACCATCTTCATTTTCAGCAGGTTGAGTAAATTTACCACCTTTAGTCATAGCTTTAAGAGCTACAGCTGATGATAAGTCTGCATTAGTAGCTGCTGTAACATTAGCAGCACCGGTTCCAGTAGCTAATTCTCCAGCATCGTTATTGGCATTAGCACTAAGGGCACCTTCTTTGGTTTTAGCATCTTTAATTTTATTAATCATAGCCCATGGGTCTGCTTTAACAACTTCATCTGCTAATTTTGCAGCATCACCTGCAGCAGCTCTAGCATTTCCACCAGCAAGTACTTTAGGTCCATTACCATTTTCTACAGAATTACCAGCGGTTCCTTTTTCAATCTGTACACCAGACTTTTCGGCAGTCTCAATTATAGCTTTAACTTCTTTAATAATAGCTTTAACGCTAATCTTGTCAGCACCATCAGCACCAGCATTAGCATCAGCCCGAGCATCACCAATATCAGTACTATCATTAGTTACCCCAGCAAGTTTAGTTACAGAGTCAATTAGTTTTACAATAACGTCACTAGCACCTTTAATTGTAATCTCAACTCCTGTAATATCAGCATGAGGAGCAGAAGCGATGTCTTTAGCTAACCCATCTAATTTATCTTTAGTAGTTGTAAGCCCATCACCTATTTTCTTAAAGTGTTCACCAACTTTACTTCTCTTATCACCCGATTTAACAGCTGTAAGTCCCAAAGTATCCCCAATAGCATTACCAAAGATGCCAAAAATCTCTTGAAATCCTTGACCTATTTTAATAAGTGAATCAAAGAAAGAAATTTTAGATTCAGCAGCTAATTTCTCAGCTTGAAGTTAATTACAACAATATAGAAGGAATCTGAGACGCATCTCCAAGATTGCCTTCTAATCTTATTTTTAAGTAATTAATATATCTATCTTATTTATTAATATATCTATCTTATTTATTAATATATCTATCTTATTTGCTGACCTGCTGATTTTGGAGCTCTTGCTTTATCTATTTTTTCTTTCGCTGTTTTAAGAACATTCTTTACTGTCTTCTTAACTATATCTTCTACTGCTACTAATAACTTATTTACTGCAGCTACTCCTACAGCTTGTACTTCTCCTTGTCCTCCTTGTGCATCTGCACCTGCTAGGTGAGCTGCATTACCCCCTTTAGCAAAGGAAATGGCACTTGTCTGTGCAGTTGCATTAGCTACTAGTGCTGCATCACCTTCTTTTGACGCAACTATTGATGCTAGCATTTCCTCATCACTTACTGTTGATAGTATTGCTGCTTTACTTGAATCCCCTGCTGTTGCTGCTAAATCGGTACCTAATATCTTAGCCCCATCTTTATTATCTGTTCCATTACCTACTTTTACCGCTATATCTCCTGCTTTTGGCTTTGCAACACCTTCTGTAGTAGCTGTATCTACAATTCCTTTCAATGCCTTAAAGAAAGCCTTTAATTCAGCATCAGCTGCTGCTGTTCCTGCAGCATTAGTTGCTGCTTCACCTACCTTGTTAGCATCACCTGTCCCTTTTAAGGAGTCTAAATAACCTTTTAATGTGATTAAAATAGTCTTAGCAGCATCAATAGCTACTCTAATAGAATTTTTGGATGCATCGTTTTTATCGACATCTGCTGTTGATTTAACTGCTACTTGTTCTAACTCTTCTGATGCTTCTCCAAGTTTCTTACCTAAAGCAGTAAAATATTTTCCTACATCCTCTTTCTTTGTAGTTGATTTAGCAGTAAAACCTAATGTATCTGAGATTAATGTCATAAATGAGTAAAAGACATTTTCAGCACTTCTACCTAATTCAATTAGAGAATTGCTTACTGCTGTCCCAGGACTACCTGAGCTTGCAGCCTGTTGACCACTGCCACAACTAAGAAGTAAAAATAAAAAATAGAAGTTATTATTAAGTAATAAAACAAGATAAAAACAATACATAAATATAAATCTAAAATTAATAAGTAATCATAAGAAATCTAAAGAAGTATAATAAAGTAGTAAAGCAAGTAGAGAAAGAATAAAGAAACAAAAAAAGCTAAGAGAAAAAAACTCCTAGCTTATTATTTATAGACTTTATTTTATCAGATAATTACGATTAATTAAAAAGTAATCTTATAATAAATAATTAAATTGTTTATCCTTAGTTAGATTGAGCAGGAGCATCTGACTTAGCAGGGGTTGAAAGCGCATTTATTGCAGCTGTTACTGCAGCTTCAGCAGCAGTTAACAAAGCATCAATTTCTGTATTGAGCTTAACCAACTCATCAACTCCTTTATCTTTAGTACCATTACTTACAAGTATGGCGGCTTTAGCATCGGCATCACTAGCACCTTCTTTACCAAGCTCTGTATGCTTTGATTTCACTTTATCTAAGAATGCCCTACTTGCGATCTTAGAACTAGTAACCTTTGTCTTAAGTGTATCAGAAAGTCCAACTGTATCCTCTAAAGACTTTAATTTAGTTTCTACAGTCAATATTACTTGAAACGCACCTGAAATTAAAGAACCATTATGAGCACCATCATTAGCAAATTGATCAGAATTTTGTTGAATTTTCTGACCAATAGCTTTAGCAAGTTCATCAATGGACTTAACTAAGGTATGAACGTCTTTAACACTCTTAGCAAAAGCAACAGTGTCTTTTATGTTCTTACTTATTGTAGCTAGGTCAATAACAGTGCCATCAGATTTAGCTGCTTGCCCATCTTTAGGAGAAGTCCCTGAATTATTACAAGACATGAGTAAAAATAAAGTCATTAATAACGCACTTAAAGTAATTCTTTTCATTATTACGTGCCTAATTTTTTACTCAGAGGACCAGACATAAATAAAAAGAAAACAATTCTTATGAAGAGAAATGTTTTCTTAAAATGATTTTATTTAGTTATGTTTATTGTTATTAAATCTTAACTGGTTTTTCTTAGCTTCAAGGATCTGCTCATCAGTAGTTAAAGAAGTATCAGTAGAATTAATTTTCATAGCATCTTGAACGGTTTTAAGACCTATGTCAATTGTTTTTCTTATTGCTATAGTTAAAGTACCCAATGCTTTAGTGACTATACTTACTGCCACATCTTTAACTGCAAGAGCATAATCATTATCAGCAATATTGAACCATCAAATTTACCACCTTTAATCATGGACCTTAAATCTATAACAACTGTTATAATAATATCTTCAGCATTACATTGACAGCATCAATAACAGAACTATCACCATGTTTAGCCTATAACCTGTAATATGTCAGCCCCAATTACTGCTACGACAGTTTTAGCGACATTAACTACTGATTTTTTAGGATCAGAATTCATAGCAACACTACCCAGTAGTGTTATCACCTATAATACCAATAGTCTAATTAACAGTCTTAGTACATTAGATTATTTTATTAAGTAGATCACAAAGATATTAAATCTCAACCACTACTTTTTTAGCATTTATTTTTGGGATATTTGTATTCATTTGATACTCCTATAATGTATTTACTAAAAATATTTTTATTATAAACAGGTTTACTTTTTCACAGATATTGCATTATCATAGTTAGTAGTAAATTCACAAATTAGGAGATTAAGTATGAAAAGTACAAAAAAGACTACCAACAAATACCAACACAAGTTAATCGTTTTAATATCTACACTAAATTATATGAACTTAAATCTTAAGCAATACAATCAAAGCAACATACTTTATTATTTCAATAATAATATGAAAAAAAATGACCAAAAACCTGTTAAACTTAAAACTCTACAAAGTTATCTTTATAAATTAGAAAAAGAATTTAAAGTAACAATTAATTATCACAGACATTTGGGGGTTAACATGGGTACTGAAGTTTATTACAAACTTAAATACTCTAAAAAAGAATGTTACCGCATAATCAACAAACACTTTAGAGATAAAAAAGAGGAAAGACACGAAAATCGTGTTAATGCATATCTTGAAAAGACTTGCACTAAAAATAGCAGTGTAGAAAAATGGGAGTGTTTATATAATAAATATAATAAAAAAGAAGAAGATAAAAACAACACAAAATACATAGAAAGATTAAAAGTAGAAAAGTACGCTAAAAAATGCAATTTTAAATCAAATGCTTTCTTCTCTATTTTGAATTTAGAAGCAGACAAAGATTTTAAAATTCAAGCACTGAAAGCCATTAAAATAGCTGAAAATAGTGGGTATGAAAAAATAAGTGATACTAAACCAAATAACACTAAACTTGAGAGTAAACAAAAAGAATTAAGTAAAATACTAAATGAGACAAAAGCTAATCTAAAGAATGAAGGATATGACAGCAAACAATTAGAGAGCCAAATACAAAATGTGTATGAACAATATAAAAACAAACCTCACTTTATCATAGAAAGAGATAAATACAGTGATTTAAAGAAAATAATAGGAAAACTTAAAAAAACAGTTGAATATACTAATAAAAACACACAAAAAAATGAGAGAGACATTAGGAATAACGTATTTAGCATACTTCTTGAACAATTAAGACATAAAGTGGACATATCGGTTTTGGTACCAATATTAAAGAATTATTTAAGCAGACAGAACACATTAGAATATAACAAGGTATTTAGTAACCATTACCACTACGAACTTTTAGAGTTAATGGAAGATAATAAAGATTATTTACAATTAGGAGAATCTAAAAAAGTTACAAGTTAAGGATTAGTTATGAAGAATGTATTAGAACGCCTTAAAGAAAAAAAGTTAGAAATTAAGGATAAAAGGGATAATTCTATCTTTTTACAGATAGAGAACAATAACAATAAAACATTGTACCATACAAAAGTTATGACGGACTTTTATACATTTGCCATTAATAAAAATCAGCAATACAAATTCTTTATCGCATTTAGAGGTTTATTCAATAGGAAAAGAATAAGCAATTTTCACCTATTTTCTTTAAGAGATGATGATAAATTTTTAGGCATTTATTATGGGTATAGAAAACCAATAAAAAATGTGATTAGAAAATATGAAGATAATGGGGTTATAAAGGCATCTATGCTTTCAAAAGTTTATTACATAGAATTTAGATTTAAAAAAGGTAGCGTGTTTTGTTATCTTGTAGGAATTGCTTATTTGCTTAAAAAAGAAAAAGCTAATAAGAAATATTACGATTCTTTAATTAAGACATTTTTAAGGCTGGAGAAACAAGTATATGAATTTTACAATAAAAAATTGATAGATGGGGGTATTATAACTAAATGGATAGAAAAAAACCTAAAATAATTACTATTGCTTCAATTAAAGGAGGTGTTGGAAAAAGTACAAGTGCTATAATATTTGCAACGCTTTTAAGCGAAAATTATAAAGTACTGTTAATTGATATGGATACCCAGGCTTCAGTTACTAGTTATTTTTACGATAATCTAGAAGATCAAAATTTGAATCTTACAGTTCAAAATATTTATGAAGTATTAATTGATAAAATAAATATAAATTCGCCAATTATTAAAATAAATGACAATTTGAGTTTATTGCCGAGTTATTTAAATTTACATTTCTTTCATAATGATAATATTGCTTTTAAAGAATTAAGATTTAAACAAAGTTTGAAGTTACTGCATCACGTATATGATTATATAATCATTGATACAAGTCCTAGTTTAGATATTATTTTAACAAATGCTTTAGTTTGTAGTAATTATATAATAGTTCCAATGACAGCTGAGAGATGGTCATTTGAAAGTTTAGAGATATTAGAATTTTTTTTAAGAAAATTAAAATTTAATATACCTATTTTTGTTTTGGTAACTCGTTTTAAAAAAAATAATACCCGTAAGAATTTATTAGTCATGATAAAAGAAAAGGTTGATTTTTTAGGTATTGTATCTGAAAGGGAGGATTTAAACAAAAGAATTGCACAAAATGATGCATTTGATCTTAACAAAGATTATATAAAAGAATATCAGACGGCTATTTACGAGTTTTTCCGTAATACGGAAAAAAGTAATGGAGGAGGTTAATTGTGAATATCAAAATAACTAAGCGTGTTATTGAAAATGAAAATCAAGATTTAACTAATTTAGATGATAAAAATAAAACAGTAAAATATTATCTTTCTTTGAAAGAAAGATTAGTATTCAATTTTCAAAAGGAAATACTTAATAAAATAGAAAATATTCATAAGCCTGGGTTTTAGCAATTTTATAATTTTTAGTAAATAAGGGGATATTCGCGGCCGTAAAA
>NZ_CP019364.1 GCF_000012085.2 Borrelia turicatae 91E135 | reverse complement strand
TAATTGACCTAGTGATGATTTGCTATTGCATATGGTTCAACAAGTTTGAAACTTGTTGAACCATATGCAATAACAAATTCATCATCTAATGTTTATTCTTCAACTTATTCATAGAAAGACTTCCTTATTAATACAATTCAGGCTGTTAATAATAAACAAGAAGTCTACTTAAAGACAAGTCATTTACTAAAAAATCAGATACTAATTTATCCATTAAATCCAAAATTACTAAAGTTAAAAACAAGTAAACACAATGTTGCCAATACCAAATAAACATGTTGATGAAGATCCAACTGGTATTGCACATTCATACCTTGATTTTGTACTTGGTGGACTCTTGGCAATAGATAATACTATTTTAAGAGTTGATATTAAACAAAGTTAAGGGATTGTAACTTATGGATAGTGATGTAGAATCATCTGGAAGATTTGGGGAGCTTTACTTAAAAATTAAAGCTCTCTTAAGTATAACTGACGAAATTTTAAGTTTTGAAAAATTTAAAAATCAGACAGATCTACTTGGAATGATACTTAGTACACGTGGTATTAACATTGACACATTAGATGTTAATCAAGCGTCTCTACTGCTTTACTATTACATAGGATTGAGCTTAAACGTTCCGGTATGCTTCGTGAGTTTGGTCTTGCATGATTAACAGGTTTAGTAAAGAATCATACTTCCAGTTTTACAAAGGAATATATTCATATGATGATGAGTTTGAAACACATGGGATTAACTTCGATAATAATAATTAACCCTGTTTGTTGAAATTATTATAGACATATCTCTTCTTCTCTTTCCTTCTCTATTTTTTCTCTCTTCTCAAGACTTAAACGTCTACCATTCCTTGCTTTAATAACAGATGTTCTACTTTCAACTTATATATTCTCTCCATAAGTCCCTTTGACAACACAATTACTCTTGTACTTATTCGGATATTGGATAAGGAAAAGAAATATATTAAAGAGCGGGATAGCACTACGTTCATAAAAATAACAGCAGTCAATAAGTTATCAATAGAAGTGAAAGACAATAAAGGCAACACTTTAAAAAACAAAAGAAAAATAGAGCAAACAAGAGATCCAAAAACAACAAGATAGATAGATTAATTACTTAAAAGTAAGAATAAAAAGCAACCCTCAAGATAAGCCTAATTTGTATTCTATATCTTATTTTTATTAATCAGCAGGAGATAAGGTAGTAAATTAAAAAAAAGCAGGGATTCCTTGTAAGAATTCCTGCTTGTCAAAACTCATTCCAATGAATAATTTAAACACCACACTATATTACTTAGCTTTCACTACACTACTGGAATCTTCTTTTATGCAATCATCAACATCTTTTAAACATTTATCAACTGTTCTTCTTACAATAGATACTATCTCATTTACAGTTTTACCAACTACTCCTATTAATACTGCATTCACTGCTTGTCCTGGTGCATGAGTAGCAACAGTTGCTAATTTACCATCCTTTGCCATAGCTCTCAAAGCTAAACCGGCTGCTATTACTGGCCCTTTGTCCCTAACATCAGCACCTGCATCTGTATTATCTTTATTAGCAACTGCAATGTCATAAGCATTTTTTGCTGCACTAATATTACCTGCTTGCTTACTTGTATCCTTAGCTGCTTCAATTGCAGCTAATATATCTGAACCACTAGCTGCAATTACTGCTCTCTTGGCTCCACTTAGTGCCTTAGCATCAGCACCAACATCACCAGTGTCTTTAAATAACTTTGCAATCTCTTTAGAATCCTCAATCTGCTTATTAGCATTTCCTTTTAGATCAACACCAATTTCCTTTGCTGCTTCATAAATTAAGTTAATCCCTTCAACAAGACCCTTTACACTTTCTGTATTTGCTGGTGCTGCATTCTCAGTATCATCAACTTTACCACCAACTTTACCATTAGCACTACCAGTAGCATCCTTAATTTTACTTGCTCCTTCAAATATCTTTCCTAAAGTACCAATTGCCTTATTTATTGTACTTTCAGCTTTGTCTTTTATTAAATTAAACTGTTCATTTCCCTTTAGCTCTTCTAATTTAACTTTAACTAATTGTACTGCTTCTCCAAGCTTACCCAATTGTTCTCCCACTTCTTTCTTAGTTGTATCTACAGTAAGACCAAGTAATCCTTTTAATAAATTTCCAAAAGAAACAAAAGCATCCAAAAACAATTGTCTTGAGATTGAAATTACTGCACTTAAACTGCTTCCACCTGTAGCTGCCTCGCCATCCTTACCAGCTTGAAGTTGACCACTGCCACAGCTAAGAAGTAAGAACAAAGATATAAGTATAGTTATATTAAAGTTTTTAATTCTCTCATTTAATCTATGCTTCATATTATAGTCCCTCCTTATTGCAAGATAAAAATAAAGTCATCAATAACGCACTTAAAGTAATTCTTTTCATTATTACGTGCCTCCTTATTAACCATAGGGAAAAGATGGCTAACAAGTTTTGATAAGCATAAAAACAAAAACTAAAAGTATAGGCACTATAATCTTACAGAGGCTGTGCGTGATACAACAATTAATAAAATTGATTGTTTTTAACAAAAATTTAAATAATTTTGTTAAAAAAATGACTAAAAAATAATTGACAGAAGGTCAATTAAAGAAGGGACTAGGTAAATAAATTTACTTTACTAATAATGATATTAATGCTAAAAATATTCCTATATTAAGGGTAATTAGAGTTCCAAACATCCAATTATGTAGTCTTGATGTACTTTTAAATTCTGATGCAGTTTTATCAAGTTTATTATCAAGCTCCATTCTGTTAATTTCCATATCTTTTCGAACAAGAGAAACCTCATTTCTAACATTATCAATCTTATTATCCAGGTCTTTAATATCGGATTTTAATTCACTTCTAACGTTATCAATCTTATTATTAAGATTATTCTCAACTGTATCTATTTTGGTATCGAGTTCATTGAATTTAGTATCTATTTTATTATCAAGTTCAGTCTTGACAGATTTAATCTCAGCTTGTAAAAGAGCTTCAACTTTTTCAATCTTGATGTTAAGATTATTCTCAACAGTATTAATCTTGTTATCAAGTTCATTGAATTTAGTATCGAATTTATTATCCAGGTCTTTAATATCGGATTTTAATGTTGTCTCAACCCTTTGAATCTCAGCTTGTAAAAGAGCTTCAACTTTTTCAAGCTTTATATCAAAGTTTTCTTTTAAGAATTCAATATCTTTATAAGTCAGTTCATTACGATAATATCTGTAAGACAGATCAATAGCAATATCTCTATTAATACCAGCCTTGGTAAGTTCTGCTATAACCATTTGTTGAGTAACTACTGGTTGAGCAAGTCCCATAAAACACTCCTTATATAATTATTATATAATATTTTAAGTGTTATAGGAACCTTATTTTAGTAAAATGTGCTTTAAGATTACGCACTCCCAAAGTCAATAACATATATGATGCTGAGAGGCTATCTAATAAATCATCATCACTCTTACCATCTCCTTTGTACTTATAAATATCAGATATAGCTGACTTACTTGAATAATCCATAATACTAAGTTTAGATGTAGCAAATGGTTCTATTAACGTAGCAATTTTCGTAAATTTATTACTTATAGGTTTAATTGGAGCAATTTTAAACTTATGACTCATACCTTCTCTAAGATTAAGAAAGATTTTAGTCACATTCCCATGCCCAGAAGTGTTATCCCTATCTTCAAAATAAAGTGTTAGGTCAATTTCTTTTGGTTTATCAAAAAGCTCAAATACAATCTTAATAACAACATTTACTTACCTTAGTATATGTTGTTAAAGGATTGCTATCAATACTATTTAAACCTGAGTATTATTACAGATAGTAAAAAAGGAAAACAATTCTTATGAAGAGAAAAGTTTTCCTCAAATGACTTTATTTAGTTATGTTTATTAATAATTCTTTATTGTTGCTGTCCAATAGCTGTTGCATCTGCAGGTGTAGTAGAATCTGCAGATTTATCTTCTTGTGTAACTGTAGCAAGAGCATCACTTATCGTTTTTAAACCAGTATCAACAGTATTTCTAATAGCAATAATAAGAGTACTTAAAGTCTTACCAACAGAACTAGCAACAGCACCATTAACTGCATGAGCAGATTTCTCTTCATTTTGTTTAGCAGCAAATTTACCATCCTTAGCCATTGCTCGCAATGCTATCCCTGCTGCAATAACTGCGTCCTTTTGTGCTGCATCAAGAGTTTTAGTAGCACTATCATTTTTAGCAATCGCAATCTCTGCCGCATTATTTACTACATTAATATCTTTATTTGCAGTAGCTTTCTCAGACTTAGCAATAGCTTTTAGAATGTCAGCGCCAGTTATAGCTCCGATTGAAGCACTAGCTGCAGCAGCTTGTGCTTCTGTTCCATCATTAGCACTTCCTTTAGCAAGCAAATTACCAACTGACTTTTTTTCAGTATCTGCGGTTTTAGTAGCATCTGGATTTCCTTCATTATCTTTTAAAACTACGTCAACAATAGTTTTAATTCCTTTAACAAGAGCATTTACACTTGCTGTTTCTCCAGGTACAGCATCCTCATTTTGTTTAGCATTACCAATAACAACATCAGTAGTAGCCCCTTTAGCTGCTGTTTTAGCCCCTTCTGCTATTTTATCTAATGTGTTAGTGATAAATGTATCAACTACTCCCTTTATCTTTAGATAGTTACCATTCGTAGCAACTTCCTCTTGTAACTTCTTTTTAACTGTGTTTATAGTAGTTTCAATATCAGTGAAGTACTGACCAATGTCAGACTTCTTAGTCTCAGCTTTAATGCCAAAAGCCCCAGCAACCATATCAGAAAGTGAAGTAAAAACATCTAAGAAGCCTTTACCTAAATTAGCAATAGAAGTTAAGAATAAGGTTTTAGGATCTTCCACCTTAGCACTCCCACTGCCACAGCTAAGAAGTAAAAATAAAGTCATTAATATAATATAAATAAAAGGAAAACAATTCTTATGAAGAGAAGAGTTTTCCTCAAATGACTTTATTTAGTTATGTATTTGTTATTAATCATTATTTATTGTTACTGTCCACTAGCTGTTGCGTCTGCAGGTGTAGTAGCTTCTGCAGACTTATCTTCTTGTGTAACCGTAGCAAGAACTGCATTTATTGTTTGCAATCCACTATCAACAGTATTTCTTATTGCTATTATTAGAGTACTTAAAGTCTTACCAACAGCACTAGCAGCTGCTCCATTCACTGCATGAGCGGATTTATCTTCATTTTGCTTAGAAGCAAACTTACCATCCTTAGCCATGGCTCTTAAAGCAATACCAGCAGCAATAACTGCATCTTTCTGCCCATCTCCAAAATCTTTACCATTAGCATCAGCCTTAGCAGCAGCAATGTCAGCAGCATTTTTCGCGTTTTCAATTTTAGGATCATCAGAAACTGCATCAGACTTAGCAATAGCTTGTAAAATATCAGCACCAGTTACTGCTCCTATTGATGCACTAGCAGCAGCAGCATGTGCTTCTGTCCCATCATCCTTTTTACCAAGCAACTTACCAATTGATTTTTGCTCTGTGTTACCAGTCTTAGTAGCGCTTGCATCTCCTTCACCCTTTTTTAGAACCACACCAACTATATCTTTAATTCCTTTAACAAGGGAGTTGACACTTGCAACCTCTGCAGGTGCAGGATCTTGACCATCTTTAGTAGCACCACCAATAGCAGCATCACCAGTAGCCCCTTTAGCCGCTTCTTTAGCTCCTTCTGCAATCTTGTCTAATGTGTTAGTGATAAATGTATCAACAACAGATTTAAGTTTTGAGTAATTCCCATTCGTAACAACTTCATCTCGTAATTTCTTTTTAACAGATGTCATAGTCTTTTCAATATCAGTGAAATACTGACCAATATCAGATTTCTTAGTGTCAGCTTTAATACCAAAAGCGCCAGCAACCATATCAGAAAAGGAAGTAAAAACATCTAAGAAACCTTTACCCAAATTAGCAATAGAGTTTAAGAATGTGGTTTTAGGATCTTCCACCTTAGCACTCCCACTGCCACAGCTAAGAAGTAAAAATAAAAAATAGAAGTTATTATTAAGTAATAAAACAAGATAAAAACAATACATAAATATAAATCTAAAATTAATAAGTAATCATAAGAAATCTAAAGAAGTATAATAAAGTAGTAAAGCAAGTAGAGAAAGAATAAAGAAACAAAAAAAGCTAAGAGAAAAAAACTCCTAGCTTATTATTTATAGACTTTATTTTATCAGATAATTACGATTAATTAAAAAGTAATCTTATAATAATAAATTAACTTGTTTATCCTTAGTTAGATTGAACAGTAGATGCTGACTTAGCAGGAGTTGAAAGCGCATTTATTGCAGCTGTTACTGCAGCTTCAGCAGAAGTTAACAAAGCATCAATTGCTGTATTGAGTTTAATAAGCTCTTCCGCGCCTTTATCCTTGGCTCCAGTATCTGCTATATCTATAGCTGTCTTCGCATCAGCATCCTTAACATCATCTTTACCAAGATCAGCTGTCTTTGATTTAGCCTTGGTTAAAAAGGATGTACTTGCATTCTTAACAGTAGTAATTTTTCCCTTTAAGTCATCAGAAATTCCAACTTTTTTTTCTAATGATGCTAATTTAGTATCTACAGCTGATATTACACTATATGCTCCTGAAATTAATTTTGCATTCTTATCAGCATCAGTTTCAAGACCATTGGCACCAATTTTTTTCCCGATAGCTTTAGCAAGCTCATCAATGGATTTAACTAAAGTATGAACGTCTTTAACACTCTTAGCAAAAGCAACAGCATCGGTAATGTTTTTAGTTATTGTAGCTAGGTCAAGGATTGTGCCATCAGGCTTAGCAGCTTGCCCTTCTTTAGGAGTAGTAGCTGAATTATTACAAGATAAGAGTAAAAATAAAGTCATTAATAACGCACTTAAAGTAATTCTTTTCATTATTACGTGCCTCCTTATTAACCTAAAATTTTATTTCAAAAATTCGATTTTTCAATTTTTTTTAAAAAATTTTAAGATAAAATCACTACTTTCATTTCTTGCTAAAAATTAGAATTTTATCTTTTTTTCCTTAAAACCTTTCTCCAAGAAAAAAACACAGATAATGTCATCAGAAGAAAAAAAAAGAATTCTTTGTGAACAAGTTAAATACAATCACAACTTTACCAAATTTTCATTAAATTTTAATTTAAAATTAATCACCTTGTTTTTCAAATTTATTAAAGTATAATGTTTAAACACTAAAATATAAAATAATTGCTATTTATATTTACAAAACCCGTAAATAGCAAACAATATACCATATATAGTATTAAAAGGGGGAAATGTGTTATATTCTTTCAAAGACCTAAAGTTAACAAAAATTTTACTAATTTTTTTACTTACAGCGTGTTCTTCCTTGCAAGTCGAACATGATAAAATCAACAAAACAATAAGAATATATCAATATTTAAGCAAAAACTTAGAATTAAAAGGTGTAGTTGACTATCAAAACAACACAACACAAATATTTTTGTATACTAAATTAAGAAACCATAGCATAATCAAACAAACTCCATTAACACTACCAGATGGCACTAAAATAGAAGGTAAAACAAGCTATGAATACGATAATAAATCTTCATTTGGAAAATGGGTCAACACCTCCTCTTTCAGCTTAAACAAAACTATACTAGAGAAAGTTCTCAATGAAGATGAATATGTATATAACAAAGAAGATATTAAAATCCAAGTCGGTTTAGAAACATTGCAAGTCAATAAAGCCAAAATTAGAGATTTTCTTTTAAAATTAAACGCAACTGAAAAGCAATATACCCAAAAACGACATCCTAACAAAGAAAATACTCAAAAATAATAATCAAAGCTTTAAAATTAACGATATATTTCTTAACGTTAGTTTTAAAGCTCTTTTATTATCTTTATCAATCAATAAAATTTACTTACAAAAAAGCAACCTTCAAAGCAAGATTAATGTAAAATTAAGAACAAATTCTTACAAAGAAATAAAAGATATCCTGTAAATCAAATAATCAACATACAAGATATATAGCTCTTTTTAAAATAAACACTTCACTTAAAATTAAACACCATATATGAAAACCGAAACAAAATATAAAAACCCAAAATCTATATATTTAAGATAAAATGACAAAGGCTACCTACTGTAGCCAACCTATTATTCTAATCAAACAATAAGAGTGAGACTTTAAATCTCAGTCTATAGAATAATTATAAACTATTTTATCTTTTTGTAAAGTCTTTTTCAAAAGTTTTTATGCTATTTTAAAAAAATATTATCACAAACTTTGTATTTTACTAAAACAATATAAATATCTAATTAACACACAATGGATTTACTGTACTTTCAGACTATCATATTTATCATGCATCTTATTAAAAAAATCTTTCTCATTTTTATATATTTCCTTAAGCAAAAAACTAGCAAATTTTGTGTTGGACTTATAAAAATAGAAACTCTCTTCATCATCTAGTTGCAACCTTAAAAGTTTTAAAGAGTTGACATTATTTTCACTAATGACATTATTATTTTCTAAGACTTTAATTGCATAATCTACACCTTTACTTAAAATTAAATCATAATCAATTTTACCACTATCAATGCCTATAACTAGCTTAATATATCTATATATGGAAGTTTTTGCTATTTTATAGCTCTTGATAAAAGCTGTAAAACTTTTATATCCATCAAGAGCATAGTACTTACTTTCATTAATTTCTTTCAAGACCCTAGCTGTTTCTATTTTATTATAGGATTCCTCTTTTATTAAAATCTTAAGCTTTTCTTTTAATTCTAAATATCTCTCTTCTCTTGTCTTGTTTAAAGTCTTGAAATTACATGTTTCTAAATCAATTCTTTTAACTATCTCTATTTTTCTATTCTTATTCATCGCATACCTCATCAAACCTGTTCCAAATGGAACTAATAGTTCCATTTGGAACTAATTATCAATCCTACTTAAAAAGTTTTCTAATATTTCTTTATAAGCTTTGTAGTAGTCTTCATTTGAATTAAAATCAACTCTGTGAAAAATAGTTTTTCTCAAATTATCTCGCTTTGGAACACTACCTAAAAATTTTTCCTTATACTCATTCTCAATAAATTCTTTTAATTCTTTATCTATGGTTTGCCTTTCAATCAGGTTCGTTACTAAATAAAATGTTGGTAATTCACTTCTAAATATATCCCTCAATCTGTTAGTTATTAAATCTACACTCTCAATCGCCCACTGATCGGTTGGTAAAGGGATGATAAGATAATCAGTGACTATTAAACTATTATTTAGTAAACTTCCTAACGTCGGAGCTGTATCCATAATTATGAAATTATACCTGTGTTGTATATAACTTAAGAATATTTTAAGTAGACTTTCCTTTAAGGAGATACTCTCTTCATTAAACTGACTTAAAGTCAAGTGACTTGCTATAAAATCAAGATTTTCATTGATCTTTACAACTGAATTTTCGATATCCAATTCTTTTTTTAACACTCTGTATATATTAACTTTCTTTATATCTATATTTTGACTCTTTATAAGATTAATGTAAAAACTCGTACCACTGGCTTGTGGATCTAGATCAATTAATAGTGTTTTGTATTTTTTACTTGAAAGAATATTACTAAAAAACAAAGCTGTTGTACTTTTACCGACACCTCCCTTGATTGAGGCTATGGTAATTATCTTTGGTTTTCTTTTATCCATCTTAATATTCCTCTGTCTTCAAGATATTCTTTTCCATAAAATTGGTGGACTTCCCTCTCCAATCTTAAAGTTCTATCTAACAAAGAATTGTAAAACATCCTTTCCTTATTTTTTGATTTCAACAGTGTATGTAAACTTCTCAGATAACAAAAAACACTTCCCTTTTTAAATCTAAATTCAATGTAATAAATTTTTATTATTCTAGATGTCTTTTTTACTTCATTTTCCTTGTAATTTATAATAAATGGTTTTGGTAACTTTGTAAATCCATAGTAAATTCCTATAAATTTATCTCCTTGTCTCATATGAAATAAATGAAGACTTTCATATTTATTGGGATCGAAAACATTCCTAAAACATAACCAAAATTTACCTTTATTTGGTCTTGCTTCGAAATTATTTATCATACTGAAAATTTTTGTATGGTACATTTTTTTATAGTTTTTTTCTTCTATCTTTTTAAAAAATTTTTTACGTTCCTGATCCAGTTCTGACTTTCTTGCCATCAATCTCGCTTTTAACTCATATATTGCCTTTTCCACTTTTTTCATATTTCCCTAATTAGAAACCAGTAACCTTGTTTTCATAATTTCCATTATCAATTCGCTAGCCTTCACTATTTCATTCGGATTATCTATATAGTTCATCTTTGGTTTCCTTATTTTTTCTCGATCTTGATGTAATTTTTGTGCTTTAGTTTTATTTTTGTCTTTAAATTCTCCTATCATTATGTTAAAGTCCGTATTTATATTTCTTTTTGACATGAACCATATTTTATCTTTCTTTTTTCTGAGTATGGTTTTAAAAAAACTTACCGCATCATCTTCATTATATTCTCTTAATTCTTCCATGAAGTCCTTTAAGTTCCATAGTGTATTTTTATAGCTTATCTGTGTTTTTACAATGTTTTTCATTTCATTTAGGTCTTCATTTTTTATCCTCACAAACTTCTGTAGTATGATTTTCTCTAATTTTTTCTCTTTGGTTTTGGTGTCTTGCAAACCAGAATTCTTATATTTATTGTATTTACTTTTTATATAACCTAAAAGATGTGAAAATATCTGATGTGAAATTTTGAATTGTTGATTTTGTTCTTTCAATTTGTCTTTTTTAATAGCATTATCTCTTGCGTGATCTATGTTTTTTTTCCTTTGAATGAAATAAGCTTTGCTTATTGCTTTATTAGCTATTTTTTCAAGAGTTTTGTTGATTATATAGTAAGTAAAACTACCATTGTTTTTTCCAAGTGGGTTAAAGTCGATTTTTAACAGACCAATTTCTTCAAAGTTTTTAATATCGCTTTGTATAGTCCTTTTTGTTACTGTTTTAAATCCTTTTTTTTCTAAAATTGAATTTACCATCATTACAACATTTCTTAAAGAATACCTTCTCTTATTTGTGAAATAATTATGTTGCAACTTTTGAATTACCCAAAACACCTTTAATCTTCGATCTACTACTTTGTTAAATGGCATCTTACTGATCTTTTCTTGTCTCATTTTAAACTCCTATCGTTTGATCTTTATATTTAAAACGTTAGTGATATTTTAATTAAATGTTGGAGAAAAGTAAAGTCTTTAGATGATACATTCATACCTTAAATTTATTTTATATTGTTTTATTTTAATAATAGTAAAATTATTTTGTTCTTGTTTGTGAATTGTTTGATATATTATTAAGTAGATATTTAGATATTCTTTTTTAATAATAGGTAGATTTTATCACGAGGGTTTGTTGAAAGTAGTTTATAAGATTGTTTTACTTTGCATTTTCATCTTTTGTTCTTGCAATTTTGATACTGCATCAAGATTTTTCCTTCCTTTAGAAGAATCAATAAAATTGGAAATTGCAGGTTATGAATATTTAGGTGGTAATAAATTTAGAACCCGAGTTCATTCTAAAGAGTATTTTGATTCTGTTAAGGATATTAATGGTTATTCTTATTACTTTATCTTGGATAAAGATACGCAAAATATTGAGATGCAGGTAATTTTGTATTCAAAAGTTGCAGGTTTATTGGATTATAAATTTGGGTTTATTTTTGATTTTGGATTTAAGTTTGATTTTTTTAATGCTATTCCTCCCAATTCATTTGAGTTTCAAGTTAAAAAAATATTTAAAAGAGAAATTGTATTAAAAAGTGAGCTTGATATAGCTAATAATAGTCAATTTTCTACTTATACTTTTAGTTTAGAGCATATAAAAAAGATTAACCGTGAATTTGAGATTAGAAACCATGAAGATGATATTAATTCAAGTACAAGTGAACTTATGTATTTTGTGGGAAGTTCCAAGTATTCTACTTTAAGAGAGGCATATATTGTTTTCTATTACTATGTTTTTAAGGCTATTGAGAGATTTATGTGATAATAGAAACTTTATTGGTAATTCTTTGTTATTATACTTTTTATTTAAGTATGTGTTTAGTAAATTGTTTTGTTTTATAAGTTGATAGTAGTTTAAGTAGATGTTCTTATTATTTTTTCTTGCTATAATTTGTTTAGTATGTCTTTGAAAGTTAATATAAAAAAAGAGCTTGAGTTTTTTAGAAAAAACTTGGAAGCAATATATGTTAAGTATTTGAAATATGAGATTTCATATTCTAAATTAAATGAAAGTCTGAGTACTCTTGCTGAGAAACATAGAGGTATTCTCTTAAGGAAGGATAAGTTTACTAATCTTTCAATCATATTGAATCTTTCTAAAACCCGTAAAATAATAAAGGAATATATCAATCTTTCAGTGATTGAGGAGATAAGACAAAAAAATAAGCTTTTATTTTTTTGGATTCCTAAAAAAGTAAAGGCACTATCTAATATCGATATAAAAGATTTATGTAAAATTGAGGAGTTGATGGTTTCTAATAATATTTTAGGTAAAAAGGTTTATTTTGAGTTTTTCCTAAGTTTGTTTAAAAGTCCTGAATGGTTAAATAATTATTCCCATCATTATAAGATTTCAAAAATTAATAGTTATAGAAAAGAGCAGATACCGGTTAAGATAAACTTAAAAACTTATATTGAGATAATAAATATTTTGTTGACTCAAAAAAGGGATATTCGATTAAAGTTTTATGGAGTATTAATGGCAACCGGACGGCGTCCTGTTGAAATAATGAAAATATCTAAATTTTATGTTGAAGATAGTGAACATATTTTCATGAAGCATATTGCAAAGAAGAAAGAGCATAATTTAATTCATGAAATTGTTTTTCCCACTTTTGCTGATTCTAAATTGATTATTGATTCAATAGAAGAGATAAGATATATGGAGAGGACAGAAAAACTTTCAAAAGAAATTATATCCTCAAATCTTGCTTATAGTTATAATAGGCTATTTCGTAAGATCTTTGAAAATATATTTGAACCTGAAGAGTCAGTTTATTTTTGTCGAAGGCTTTATAGTAGGTTTTCTTACCTTGCATTTGCTCCAAAAAATATGGAGCTCAATTTGTGGATAACCACGGTTTTAGGACATGAACATGATGATATAATAACCGCTTTTCATTACAATCGTTATATCTTGGAGACTTTAGATGATAATGCTGATATTGATTTGCTTAAATTGATTAAAAGACGGATATGCACGTATGTTAGGAGAAAGACTACATATTCTGTTGTTACTATGCAAAGATTAAATGTTTTGATAGAGGAGTGTGGTGTTATGGATGAAAATTACGTCAAGACTTTGCATGTAATTAAAGAGCTGATGATCGAAGATGGTTTAGAGAAATTGGAAATGCTAAGGGGCCTTAATGTTAAAATTCGTAAGTCTTTCAAGCAAAAATATGGTTATAATTATAATTATGCAAAACTTGGTGAGTATTTAGCCTTGATTTTTGAATATGATGTTTAGGTATATTGTAAAAAAGTTAATTTTATTTTGATGTTTAATATTTATTTTGACTAATTTAGAGTTTTTTAAAATATTTTGATTTGTAATATATTTGTTAATTGTATGGATACAGGATTTCTTTATTTTTTTAAGAAGACATTAAGTGTCGATGGTAATAGAATGATTTATATTTCCTATCTTTATGATAGTTTGGTTTCAATTCAACCGATGCAAGATTGGTTGAAAATTGATTTTAGAGACTCTAAGAGAGGTAAGAAATATTTTTTCCTTTTTAAAAGAAGTAAATTAAATGGAGAATTTATTTCTTGTAATTTTTTAAGGACAGAAACTAACTATGGGCTTGACATTAAATTTTCGGATGGCAATCTAAATATTTTTTGTAAGGATAAAAAGTCATTAGACTTTTTGAAGTTCAGGGTTGAGCGTTTCTTTCAATCTAGTTCAAAGTCCCTTAATTTTGCAAATAAGGGTGGAACTAAAGCAAAAATTGGTAAGATGAAAGTAATTAAGGGTAAGATTAATAGAAATATTAGTAGTAGGAACAAAAGTTCTTGAAATCGAAGGGATATCTTTCGTCTAAGATTTTTTTTTCTATGTTTTCAATTTTTGAGTAACCATTGCCTTTTTTTAAGGTGTTTTCAAATAATTCAATTTGTTCTTTATTGTCGAAAAAAGCTACTATTTCAACTTTTCCATCATCTAGGTTCTTAACAAATCCTTTGATTGCTATTTTAGTTGCGATTTGTTCTGTAAAAAACCTAAATCCTACACCTTGTACTTTTCCAGAAATGAGGTATTGGTATTTGTGCATATTCTTATCCTTTTTTATAAAATATAAGAGGAGCTATTTTAAAATAAAACCCCTCTTATTGCTATTTTATATTCTTAAAGCTTTCTTAAGAATTGATGTAAGTTTTATCCATTTCCATTCTTATATTGTCAGATAATCCTCCAAATATAATTTGGATACCATTTCCTTTTTGAAGCATTCCGCTTGCTCCAATGGATTTAAAATAAGTGACAGATTTAACTAGTTCTATTTTATTGACATTTATTCTTAGTCTTGATGCACATGCGTCAAGATATGTGATGTTGTCTCTACCCCCAAGTCCTTCTAGTACTTTTCTGGCAATTTCTGATATTGCTGTTTTTTGTGGACTTGTTTTTGTAACTTCTTCTACTTCTTCACGGCCTGGTGTTTTTAGATTGAATTTTATGATTGCAAGTTTGAAAATGTAATAAAATCCAATGAAGTAAAATATTCCAATAATAGGAATCATTATCCAAGTTGTTTTGCTATTGCCTTGCAGTATTCCAAATAGGAACATATCGATAAATCCTCCAGAGAATGTTAATCCAACTCCAATATTGAAAACATGTGCTAATAGATGAGCCAATCCAAATAAAGGAACATATACAAGATAGTAGAGGGCAGGCGCTGCAAAAAGGAATGCAAATTCAAGAGGTTCTGTTATTCCTGTTAGCATTGATGTGAAACTAGCTGATAATAATAGAGAAGCTGTGTTTTTTTTATTCTCATTTTTTGCGGTATGATACATTGCAAGAGCAGCGCCAGGTAATCCAAAAATCATTACTATAAATTCACCACTAAAAAATCGTGTTCCTCTTGTAACTTCAAAATGTACAGTATTAGGATCTGAGAGTTGTTTGAAGAAGATATTTTGTGCACCTGAGACTAGTTCTCCATTAATTTCCATTGTTCCACCCAAAGATGTTTGCCAGAATGGCATATAAAATATGTGATGAAGACCAAAAGGTATTAAAGACCTTTTTATTGCTCCATATGCGAATGAACCAAAATAACCAGATTGTTCTATAATATTTCCAAATGAGATCATCATTCCTTGAATGACTGGCCAAATGCATGTTAAAATTATTCCTACCATGAACATTACAAGAGTGGTGATGATGGGAATGAATCTTGATCCTCCAAAAAATGCTAGAAATGTTGGTAGCTGGATATTATGCAGTCTGTTATGAAGCATTACTGCAATAAATCCCGCTACCATGCCTCCCATTACGCTCATTTGAAGAGAAAAGATTCCAAGTACATTTGTGTATTCTTGGCTTTTTGCGATTGCCTCTGCTTCAGGTGTTCCAATTGCTATTAATGCTTCTACATTTACAGTTGAAGCATTAATGCCTTGAAGAGATAAAATTCCATTTATAGTTTGATGCATAACTAAAAATCCTACAACTCCAGCAAGAGCCGCTGTTCCTTTTTCAGCTTTTGCCAATCCAATTGGAATTGCCACTGCAAACATTAAAGGTAAGTTTGCGAAAATTATTTCACCTGTATATTTCATTAAAGATAGTATTGAACTTGTTAAAGTTCCCTCTCCAAGTATGTCCTCAATTCCATAAGTTTGAATCATTGTTTTGTTGGTAAGTGCTCCACCAATTCCTAGTAAAAGACCAGCTATTGGTAAAAGAGCTATTGGTAACATAAAAGCTTTTCCTACCTTCTGTAATGTTGTAAATATAGATCCTGGTGATATTGACATAACATCCCCTCCCTTAAATTGTTGTTAAAATTTAATATAATTAACATTTTTAATTATATTATATGATTAATATTAGCAATATTTGTCGATCTTGTAAATAAAATTAAGGACAAAATTATTGTCAAGGAATGAGTACCACTCATTCCTTTTAAGTTGTCATTGTTGAGATGTTTGTAGTTCTTTCATAATTTTTTCTATTTCTGTGTTGACATTATCTGATACAACACCAAATATAATTTGTAATCCTTTATCTTGTCTTATAATTCCTTTAGCACCAATTGATTTAAAATAAGCATTATCTTTAACAAGATTGATGTCATATACTTCAATTCTGAGTTTTGTAATGCAGGCACTGTTATATTTAATATTAGCAATTCCCCCAAGGCCTTTGATGGTTTTAGTTGTAACTTCTCTTAAATTATCAAGTATTTCTTTTGAACTTGCCCTTGTAGCAGTTACTCCGTCGTCTTCTCTGCCTGGAGTTTTAAAGTCAAATCTGACTATAGTCCATTTAAAGACGAAGAAGTATATAAAGAAATAAGGTATTCCGACGTAGAGTATGTTTATCCAACTTGTTCTTTCATTTCCTTGAAGTATTCCATAAAGGAGGTAATCAATAAATCCGTCTGCAAATGTTACTCCTACTCCAACGTTTAAAAGATGCATCAATACAAACCCCATGCCGTACATAAAGACGTTAAATCCAAAGAATAGAATAGGGGCTGCAAAAAGGAATGTAAATTCAATGGGTTCTGTTATTCCTGTTAAGAATGATGTGAATGCTACAGAACCTAAGAATGCTGCCATTTCTTTTTTGCGTTCAGGTTTTGCTACCCACCACATTGCAAGTGCTGCTCCAGGAAGTCCAAATGCGTGTCCTGGCCATTTTCCAACCCAAAACCTTGTTCCTTTTGTAACTTCAAAGTGTCCTGAGAAGTTTGGATCTGCAAGTTGTGCGAAAAATATTTTTTGTGCACCTGAGACTAATTCTCCATTAATTTCCATTGTTCCTCCTAAAGGTGTTTGCCAGAATGGCATATAAAATATGTGGTGAAGGCCTGTTGGAACTAGTGTTCTTTCAATGATGCCAAACAGAAATGAACCAAAGTAACCAGATTGTTCTACAATTTTACCTGTCATGGCAATTACGCTTTGTATGGGAGGCCAAATAAATACAAGCATTATACCAATAATTAACATTGTTCCGGTTGTAACTATTGGGACAAATCTTGTTCCCCCAAAGAATGCTAAAAATTGAGGTAGTTTAATGTCGTAGTACTTGTTGTGAAGATATGCAGCAATGAACCCTGAGATCATGCCCCCAAGTACTCCTATCTGAAGAGTGTGCATGCCAAGTACATTTGTATATTCAAATGATTTTGCAACAGCTTGTGCTTCATTGAGTCCTGTTGTCATTAAATAAGCAGAATTAACTGTTTCGGTAGTTATTCCTTGTATTGTAAGGGTACTGTTTATAGCTTTGTGCATAATTAAAAATCCAATTCCTCCAGCAAGTCCCGCGGAACCTTTTTCTACATTTGCAAGACCAATGGCAATGCCTAATGAGAATATTAGCGGTAAATTTTCAAATACCACACCACCAGTGTCTCTCATGACTGATAGAATGATGTTTAAAAGGGTTCCTTGTCCCAAAGTATTTTCAAGGCTATAAGCTTGAATCATTGTTTCATTGGTAAATGCACCACCAATTCCTAGCAAAAGTCCGGCTGCTGGTAGAAGGGCTATTGGTAACATGAAGGCTTTACCGATTTTTTGCAAAATAGCAAATTTGTTTGAAGTGGTAATCATAATAAATTCTCCTCGTGTTCACTTTCAATCTTTAAATATAGTATATATTAATTAATTTAATTAATATATACTATATTTAAAGTAATAATAATCAATAATTAATTATCTTGATTATATTTGAAAAGTTACAAATGTTATTTATTTTGTAATAGTGTTTAAATATTTATAGATTTCTCCGTTCTTGGAAGCATAATCGGATGGTAACTTTTTATTTAAGTCTCTTATATGTGGATTTGCTCCTTTTTTTATAAGAGATCTAATGAAGTTTATGTCGTATCCGCTAATTATAGCATTGTGAAGGGCGTTTTTGGCTTCCTGATCTGTTAGGTTGATGTTGCAATTTTTTGACATTGCATAATTTATTATATTCTTGGATTTTGATTTTACTGCGTGAATGAATACAGGATTTCCATCGGAGAATATTGTGTTTAATGAAAAAGTGTTTGGATTTTGTTCTAAAAAGACTTTAAATTCGTCTAAATTATCATTGCTTACTAATACTTTGAGCTTACGTTTTTCTTCGATGTATGTTTTGTATTCGTTTTTAAGTTTAATACTCTTCAGAAAATTATCTTTATTCTCTTTTAAATCTATATAGTAGGGAATGGTATCAATATTATTTTTATAATAATCAATAGTAACTTGAGTATTATTTGAATCAAGATAGTAGACATTTAGTAGTTCTTTGAAGTAATTGTTATCATCTTTAATGATCTCAAATTTAACCCCATGTTTTTGATATTCTTTAAATGGAATTAAATTGTAGTTTTGATCGTAAAATAATAAATCCGTTATTTGACCTTTTGAGTCTTTAAGTACGGGAATGATGTTTCCATCTTTATCAACACCTATGTCTGATATTTTATTATTTAAACTAGGCAGTTTGTATTTGTTATACATTGGCAGAGTTTCTTCCTCTAATTTTGCAATCTTGTCTTTGATTTCTGTGTTCATTGCTTTAATATAGGCATTATAATTTTTTACGATATCATCTGCTGGTTTGTTTATATTTTTTGAATATTTTTCAAAACTGGCATTAAATATGGTGTTTATTGGTGTTAGTTTTGACATTAATTCCATTTTTATTGGTTCTTGTAATTTTGAGAGATATTTTTGTAAAAATGTTGCATTGATTTTGTGTACTTCAAGGAAGTCTTCTTTGAATATTTGGAAATTTTCTAGTAATTGTTTTTCTGAGAAATGATGAGACAAGTTAGAAGCGGTTATAAAAAGGATAAATAGCGTTAAGTAATATAGAGAATTAAACTTTTTTATCTTACTCTTGATCTTTACTCTTAAATTTTTGTTAAAGATGGTAAAGGATGTAATTCCTATAATAATATATCCAAGATACATAAATATTTTGCTTAATGCATAGTAACTCATTTAAGTTCCTTTAGGTTGATTTTTTATATTATTATATCAAAACAGATCTATTTTATTTACTTTGTTTTTGCGAAAAAGTATAATCAGATTGATTGTATGCGTATATTTTTAAATTCTTGTGTATTTTTTATTTTTATATTTTTGTTAAGTTGTTCCACAATTTTACTGGATGAATCTGGAGAGGGATATAATTTAGATTTATTAGCTTTAAAAGCTTTGATGATATATCCTGAACTTAGAATTTCAAAATCTGATCTAAGTAAGTATACAAATTTTAATGATTCTAATTGTAGTTTTGATATTTGGAAAGGTGAACAAAAGGGTTCAGTTTATATTTCTGAGTCTAGTTATAATAATAATATTGCATATATTAAGAGTCTTTATTTGTATAATAAAAGATTATATAAAGTTATCTTAGCGTATAGTGTGGTTCAAGGTTTATCTTTTAAATCCGAGGTTTTGAGGTATTTAGATGATCATAATATTAAAGAAAAATTTCCTTTAAGAATAAATTTTCCTTATTATAAAATAGATGTGGATAATAGATCTTGGATTGTGCTTAAAAAAGATTTTTTAGATATGATTATTCAAGATAAGAATGCTTTAATTTTTGCTAAACGAAAGCTGGAAAACATACTTAAAAGCTTTTCCAAGCAATAAGTTATTTATTCTAGTTCTTCGAAGATTTTTTTTATGCTTTCTTTTCTTGTATTTTCTTTTTTTTCTAAATCTATAGCTATTGATTCTTTTAGCTTATCTACATTTTGCAGTAAAAGCTCTTTAGCCCTTGCTCTATCTATTTGCTTAACTTTTAGTTTTTTTTGTATCTTGTTTTCTTTCTCAAGTCTGTGAATCTCGTTCAGCATGCTTAACTTAAAGTGTATTATATTTTCAGATACTTGAAATTCTTTTGCCATTACTTTTTGCGGATATTTTATCGATTTATATTGAAATACTTTTAGTCTTAAAGTGGTAGTTGGGATTAATAAGTTTGCTGCAAATATGTTGGCTTCTATTGTCATTTGGTTATCTTGAGTATTAATCGTATCTGTTCTCTTTGATGGATTAAAAACTTGATATTTATGCATTAGATAATGGCCAAGTTGTTGTGCTATTGCAAATCTTTTGTTTTGTAGATTCATTGTTTCGTTTATATATATAGTTTTTTTGTTTGGTTTAATGTATCCGGCAAAATTTTTGTATTTGTCTTCAAATGAAATTTCAAATACTTTAAGTCCTTCTCCTATGGCAATCTTTATGATTGGTACTGGTATTAGTAATACAGCGTATTTTGAGATTATATAATCAGAATAAATATAAGGGGCTTTAATATATGAGCTAAAATTATTGGATTTCATTCAATATAAACATTCTCCTTCTAATATTGTATAATATAATTTAATTATGAGATATAGTTTTTTCTTATTTGTTTTGTTTTTTTTTCATGTAAAACTTTAAATGTACATGACTTTTTAGATGAAGAATTTGACAAAATTGAGAGAGCTAATTACTTCCTTTATTTTTATCCAAATAGTCAAATCTATATAAAGAGGGATAAATTGACTAATGATTTTTCTGTGTTTTTGAATGTTGTTTTGGATTCGAAGTTAAATTTTGATAGTGGTTATTTAAAATTAATTCAAGATGATAACTATATTGGTGATGTTAATATTTCTAAGGTGGTTGGCATTGGGAATTTCAGATTTTTGTATGTTGATATTGATAGAGATAATGCTGATCTTATCTTAAGGGCTCTTAAGCCTTACAAAAGCTTATCTTTTGTTTTAGATGATAATTCTTATCAAGTGTGGACTAGAGGGACTTTTGAATATGATGCTAAATTTATTGATGTTGACTTTGAGAGTACCCGAGATACTCTAAGATATGCTCTTGAAAATAATATTTTGTAGTAAATTATGTTCTTGTGTAAAAATTTATAGTATTTTGATGACAAAATTTTCTAATAGGTATATTGTTTTTTACTGTTTTATTTTCTTGATGTTTTCTTGTGCAACTATTGGGTTTGAGAACATTCATGGGTTAAGTAGCAATTCGAAATATATTAGATTGATTTTTGATAAGAATAAGGTTTCTTTAAGGCATTATTTTACTATTTCTGGCAAATTTAATTTAAGATATAAGGAACCACTGTTTTTGCAATGTGGTAATGATATAGTGGCTTCGTTTCTGCTTAGGCGTTATAAAAGAATTGGTGATAAATATATTCAGACTTTCTTTAGTGTTGGTAAGGATATTTCTTTAAAAGTGTATCTAGAGCTTATTAAGACTGGAAAATTTTTTATTGTAAACAGTTCTGGTAAAGTTCTTAAAACCATTGTTTTTTCACATTGGTCCGATAGTGAAGATATTTTACTTCAAAATAATAAGGTTAGCTGATATATATGATACGAGGATACAAGTTCTAAAGGAATGTAATTTCATTTAGTTAGTGTAGATTTTAAATCTGTGCATGTTTTTTTGATGTCATTTTCGTTTGTTTTTTATGATATTAGTGCTAATTATTGGTGATATTAGTATTAATTTTGGTTTTTTTATACAATGAAAATTGTCTGGAAGGAGGAATTATTTTTGAGTAAAGGTAGAGAGACATTAATGTCGCAGATTAAAAATAATAGTCTTGATTATAAGACAGAGATTATAGCTGGGCTTACAACATTTTTAAGCATGGCGTATATAATAGTTGTTAATCCTTATATACTCTCTAGTACAGGTATGCCTTTGGGAGCATTGGTAACAGCTACATGTTTAACAGCTGGTTTTGCTACTATTTTTATGGGGGTTTTTACTAATACTCCTTTGGCATTGGCTTCTGGAATGGGAATTAATGCATTTTTTGCATTTTCTGTTGTTAAAGGTATGAATATACCTTGGGAAGTAGCTTTGGGAGCAGTTTTTGTTGAAGGTATTATTTTTATTATTTTATCTTTATCTAGGGCACGTGAGAGCATTGTAAATGCTATGCCGGTGAATTTAAGATGTGCTATTACTGTTGGGATAGGATTATTTATTGCTTTTATTGGTTTTGTAAATAGTGAGATAATTGTTAGGAACGAAGCCACATTAATTGGTCTTGGGAATATTATAAATTTAAAGGTTTTCCTTACCTTGTTAGGTATTATTGCCATATTTATTTTTGAACTTAAAATGATTAGGGGCAGTATATTATTATCAATTTGTATAACTACTTTAATGGCATGGGGTTATGCGCTTTTTGATAGAGAAGCTGCTTTGAGTATAGGAATTAGATTGCCGGATGGTGTTTTAAGATATGAATCAATTTCGCCTATATTTAATAAATTAAACTTTTCTTATATTCTAGGTGAAAATTTTTGGAATTTTGTTTTTATAGTATTTATTTTGTTATTTAATGATCTATTTGACACTGTTGGAACCTTGGTAGGTGTTGCTTCAAAGGGAGATTTGACTGATAATACGGGTAAGATACGTAATGCTAGTAAAATATTACTAGTTGATGCTATTTCTACCACTTTTGGAGCAATTATGGGTGTCTCCCCTGTAACTACTTATGTCGAGAGTTCTACAGGTATAGCTGAGGGTGGAAGAACAGGATTTACATCAGTTGTGACAGGTATTTTATTTTTATTGGCAGTATTTTTTGCACCTTTGTTTATTGCTGTTCCTGCTAGTGCAACTTCAGCTGCTTTAATATATGTGGGATTTTTTATGTGTAAAGAAATAAAGAATATAGATTTTTCAAATATGAGAGAAGCTATTCCCAGTTTTTTGATATTGTTTTTGATTCCTTTGACTTATAGTATAGCCTCAGGGATAGGAATTGGGATAATTTTTTATGTGATTATAAATGTATTGCATAGTTTGTTTACTAAAGAAAGTATAAAAATTGCTCCTACTATACTTTTATTATTTTGTATTTTTATTTTAAAATTAGTATTTTCTCATTAAATTGTTTACTCTATTGTTATAACTCAATAGAGTAATCTATTTATTATTCAGATAGTTTTCTATTTGTATTGACTATCATTGAATATATATTAGCTACTTTATCGAGTTTTTTATTTGACTGTATTTATAAATTATTGTGTTCCTATTTGTCAAAGAACTTAGTTATATTTGAGATCAAATATTTCTTAGTGTTGTTATCTGTTATCTTTTATTTCTAGCTCATGATTTATGGAATTGAATTTAATAATTTTATAGATATATCAATGGTTTATAGTTTTATTGATTTTCTCTTGGGTTTACTGGTTTATAATCTCATCGATTTGATTATTATCATTGATAGATACATTTTTTCATATTAACGTTTTAACTTTAATTTCTTCTGGATAGGAGCATAAAAAATTACTAGAATAAAATTAAATTATTTTCAATAGACCGAATACTTGTTGCCTTTTTGATTTGTATATAAGTAAATATATTTTGTAATTTTTGATTTGCATATTATTAAGTTTATATCACTGTTTGAAGCCGATTGTAAGTTTTTGTTTTTAGTTTATATCCTTGAATTTGTTGGTTAGATCTTTTTTATTAGAACAATTTTTAAGGTTTTTATTCTGCATTTAAATCCAATTTAATAAATTATATAATTTAATAGTTGATATTAATTTGTATTTGGTATAATATCATCACTTTAATGACAAGGGGAATTTTTATGAAGGAATATTTGTTTGTCTTGTCAATTTTAGGGTTTGTACTTATAGCTTGTGATGTTAAGGAACATTGTAAAGGTAAGTCTGACATAGATAATGGATGTGGGAAGTATGTTTCAAAGAGCATTGGGGTTAAAAAAACTAAAAGTAGTAATCTTGTTAAAAATACTGTTAAGGTAAAAGTGAAGAAAAAAGCTTCTTCAGATGAAACAATCTTTAATTTGCGATTAGAAATAATTGATTTGATTTCTAAAGAAGTTGACAAGATAAAATATTCTGAATTAAAAATCATGAGTGAACCTCATGATTTTTATGGTTTACCTTTTAGTTATACTATCTGTAGAGAAAAGGAATTTGTTTTAGTGTGTTCTAATCCAGAATGCACCAGAATGTATAGAAGAAGATTTTATGCATCACTTGATTATGATGAGCATAAGTTTGAAGAATTAAGGGCATGTTTTGCTAAAATCAACCTTAGTGGGGTTGTTGATCTCTTAAACTGCATTTTTAGTGTGGTATCTTGTAAATATCAATTAAAGCTTGAATATTTAATTGAAAATATGAATCTTAAAAGAGATATATTGCTGACTATGTCTATTAGAGATTTAGATTATATTAAATCAAATCTTGAATGGATTTTGTCTCTGAAAAAGACGTGGAATGCTGGAGTAGATGAAATTATTGATTTTCTTAATAGGCCTTTTAAAGGAACAGAGTTTATTTTAGAGGAGTTTAATTATTTTATGAATCAACGATTTAAGTCTTTAGTAGGACAAATAGAAAAACTTGGAATGTTGGTTGCTGCGATTTTGGAGTTGGTGTCTTAATGTCTGTTGAGACTGAGAATAATAGATTTTTGTTAAATTTATAAAATTATTTTGTAAAGATTGATGTAGAAATTGCATGTCTCACTTATTTTTTTGTTGTTGCTTTTGATGCTTCATTATTTACTAATGTTTGCAGTGATTCTGCAAACATTGCTTATGCGATAATTTAACCATAAATTGGTGATTTAATTGTCAATTTAGGTAACTTAATATTATAGAAGTAGAGATTATTAGCTCTCATAACAGTCTTTTCCTTGTTTTAGAGTATTGTTTTTTTGTTTGGTTCGTCTAGAAATTTAAAAATGAAAAAGAGTCAACATCAAACAGTCCTTTGTCATTTATTTTTAAGTGAGGAATTACCGTTAATGACATGAAAGATAATGTCATTAAGGGGGAATCTAAATTAGAACCTAAAACATTCCTACAAAAATTATTTAGTTGAATATATTTTAAAGCAACTTCCTTGGGTGGGCTCATGCTCATCAAACCCGCAATTGGAAGTTTTAATATTAAGGTATCTTGGTTATTTAAAGCACATAAACCCCCTTTATTCTCAATAATAAGATTTGCTGCTTTGCATAAATATTCATCACTAGTACCAAGAACTATGATATTGTGAGAGTCGTGAGCAACTGTGCTTCCAATGGCTCCATTTTTGAGTCCAAAATTTTTTGTAAAACCTATCGATATTTTGTTGTGATTATTGTATCGATTTATTACTGCTATTTTTAAAATGTCTTTGCTGATGTTTGATTCAAAGTTTGGTGCTAATAGGTTACTGTCAGTCATGGTTTTATTAGTGATAATTTGATTATTAATGCAATTAATTGTTGGTATAGTTTTACTTTGTGTAAAAAATTTAAAGTCGTCAATTGACTTTTTGCTGCAATTGAAATTATTGATAGGATTTTCATTTAGTAGTGGGATATATGATTTACCATCACTAAATACCAATTTACCATTTATGTAAGTTTTGTCTACTTTAAATGTTTTTAGATCTTTAGTAATAATAAAATCAGCAGGATCCCCGACTTGTAGTAATCCGACTGGGATTTTATAGTGTATAACAGGGTTAATACAAGCTATTTTTAAAACATCGAAAAAATCATGACCATATTCTATGGCACGTGAAACCATTAAGTTTATATGCCCGTTAAGCAAGATATCAGGATGTGCGTCATCACAACAAAACATTAAATGATCTCGGTATTTTCCTGAACATTCGCTAATTAGAGGGTGTAAAGCTTCAAAATTTTTAGCCGCGCTGCCTTCTCTAATTAAGATTTTCATGCCTAAAGACAATTTATATCGTGCATCTTCTATTGTTGAACATTCATGATCGGTACTAATTCCTGCGGATGCGTACTTTAAAACTGATTCAGGTGATAAACCGGGTGCATGTCCGTCGACAACTTTGTTACGCTTCAAAGCAGAATGAATTTTGTTCATTACTTTAGGGTCTCTATTAAGTACACCGGGAAAATTCATCATTTCAGATAGATAATAGATATTATCTAGTGCCAGTAGCTTATCTACATCTTTATCATCCAAGACGTGACCAGAAGTTTCAATTTCTAAGGGCAAAGCTGGGACACAAGAGGGTGCACCAAAAAAAATTTTAAAATCAATTTTATTGGAGTTGTTTATCATGAAATTAATACCATCAATACCATTGACATTTGCTATTTCATGAGGATCGCTTATTGTAGATACGGTACCATGTTGAACTACTAAATGAGCAAAATGTGATGGAATAAGCAAGGAACTTTCTATATGTATGTGAGAATCAATAAATCCTGGTAATACATAGTCTTTTAAAGATTCATTAGTTCTTTCTATGTTGGAAATGGTACCATTTTTTATTGTTATATGAGAAGGGTAAATCTCTTTATTCACAATATCGATATAATTTGCTTTAATTAGTAATGAATTCATTATTTGTCCTTTAAGATAGTTCTTTTTTTATAATATGTTACTGCAATATTTGCTATATCAATATATGTAAATTCAAAAAATTTTAATACCGATGTATTTAGTTTATATCTTTCTAGAATATAAGGTTTGTAGTTCCTTTGTTGATTTTTATTGTATTTAATGTAATTCTTATGTTAAAGTCAATATTTTTTAAAAAAGGTGAAATTTTGATTGAAAAATTAGGAAATAGTGTTAAGTATTACAGTTATTAGCAATTTTTGTGAAGCAATGGAGGATTTTTGCATTTATGTGTAATCATAAATATTTGGTGTTTAAGTTATTAATTTTTTTATTAGTTTGTTTTAATGGATATGCTATTTCTAATAAAAATAGCAATATTTTAGTAGTGTTTGCTATGGATTCTGAAGCCGCTGAGCTGAATAAGCTTATGTCTCGTAAAGAAGAGATAGTGTTGAAGGATTATGGGCTTAATAAAAAAATTGTTAAAGGCAAGATATCTAATCGCAATGTTATTTCTGCTGTTGTGGGTATTGGAAAGGTAAATACAAGTTTATGGACTAGTTATCTTTTGTCAAAATATAATATAAGTCATGTAATTAATTGTGGGGTTGCTGGTGGGGTTGTTAACCCTAAGGTAAGTAAGCTTAAGGTGGGAGACATAGTAGTATCTTCAGAGGTGGCTTATCATGATTTTGATTTGGTTAAATTTGGACATAAAGTTGGACAGGTTCCAGAATTACCTCAGAAATTTAGTAGTGATAGAAATTTGCTAGAAAAGGCTTTAAAAGCTATTAAAACAAAGCTTAAAGGTGTTAATGGATATTCAGGATTAATACTAACAGGAGATCAATTTATTGATCCAGTTTATTTGACAAAGATTGTGGCAAACTTTGAGGATGTTATAGCTGTAGAGATGGAGGGTGCGGCATTGGGACATGTTGCTCATGTCTTTAATGTTCCTTTTATAGTTGTTAGATCTATATCTGATATTGTAAACAATGAGGGCAATGAAGTTGAATACAGCGAATTTCTTAAGTTGGCAACAGTGAATGCAGCTAAAATGGTACAGGAGATCTTGAAATTACTCTAATTATTAGGTCATTTTATGGTTATTAATAGTGGTAGTTTGGATTTCTAAGTTAGTTAACATAGAGTTGTTTATAACAGGATGTTATTATAAAATATCTTATACAAATTAATAGTTAATGAGCTTATTAACTTATATATTTGGGTAATAGATTGATAAGGCAAGTGAGTTCTTGCCTATCCTTGTTTAAGGATTATAGGTATGAATTTTGTCTTATCTTGTCTTGTTAACACATTGCATAATCAGTTGGTTTGATTGTTAAAGTTGATAAGATTATCTTTTTTAAGTTTATTAGTAAACCTAATTTTTTAAGGAATTTATAGTGAATAATAATGCGGTGATTGTATTAGATTTTGGCTCTCAGTATAGTCAACTGATTGCAAGAAAAATTAGAGAGATGGGTGTTTATACAATGGTCATTGCATATTCTATTTCTGCAGAAGAGATTAAGGATATGTATCCTGTGGGGATAATTTTAAGCGGAGGACCTGCTTCTGTTTATCTCGACGAAGCTCCTACTGTGGACATTGATATTTTTAACTTAGGTGTACCGATTTTGGGAATATGTTATGGAATGCAGCTAATCATTAAATTGTTTGGGGGCGTAATTTCTAAATGTGATAAGCAAGAATTTGGTAATACTGAACTATTTATCGAAGATGATCAATCTAATTTATTTTTTGGTCTTTCTAATAAGTTAAAAGTAATGATGAGTCATGGAGACAATATTGAAAAAGTTCCAAGCAATTTCAAACAAATAGCTTATACTGAAACTTGTATTGCTTCTGTATTTAATGAAGAGCAAAAAATTTATGGATTACAATTTCACCCAGAGGTAACTTGTTCAGAGGTTGGTAATCAAATACTTAAAAATTTTGTTTTTAAAATTTGCCAAGCTCATGTGAACTGGAATTTAAGTAATAGCATAGATGATTTTGTGGAAAAAATAAGACTTCAAGTAGGTGATAAGAAAGTAATTTTGGGACTTTCTGGTGGAACAGATTCTTTAGTATGTGCATTACTTATTAATAATGCAATAAAAAGTAATTTAATCTGTGTTTTTATCGATACTGGCTTGTTACGCAAAAATGAAGTTAGGGAGATATTAGAACTTGGTAGACAGTACAATTTAAACATAAAATATGTTGATTCTTCTTCAATATTTTTGAAGAATTTAGAAAATATAGATGAACCTGAAGAGAAAAGAAAAATTATAGGAAGAACATTTGTAGAGATTTTTGAAAAGGTGGCCTTAGAAGACAAAGATGTAGAGTTTTTGGCACAAGGAACGATTTATTCAGATGTAATTGAGTCTGAATCGAGAAATAATGTTTTTTCATCACATATCAAATCACATCATAATGTAGGGGGACTTCCAGAAAAAATTAGATTAAAACTTTTAGAACCGTTAAGGGAGCTTTTTAAAGATGAAGTAATCCAATTAGGAATTCAATTAGGGATTGAAGAGAATTCTCTTTATAGACATCCCTTTCCAGGTCCGGGATTGGCAATAAGAATAATTGGCAAGATCTCTCAAGAAAAAATTAATATTCTTCAGGGAGCTGATAGTATTTTAATAGAAGAGCTTTTGGCAAATAATTTATATTATAAGATAAGGCAAGCATTTGTAGTTTTATTGCCTGTAAAATCTGTTGGAGTGATGGGGGATAACAGAACATATGAATATACAGCTGTTATTCGATGTGTTAATACTTTAGACTTTATGACTGCTAATTGGGTTGAATTACCTTATGATTTTTTAAGAAAAGTTTCTTCAAGAATAATTAATGAGGTCAGAGGTATAAATAGAGTTTGTTATGACATTTCTTCTAAGCCCCCAGCAACAATAGAATGGGAATAATAAAAATAAGGAGAACTGATTGATAGAAAAAATAGTAAAAGAAGCTTTGACTTTTGATGATGTTTCTTTAATTCCTAGAAAATCATCTGTATTACCCAGTGATGTTGATTTAAAGACAAAGTTAACAAAGAATATATCTTTAAATATACCTTTTTTAAGCTCAGCCATGGATACAGTTACAGAAAGCCGAATGGCAATAGCTATGGCTAAAGAGGGTGGAATAGGAATTATACATAAAAATCTCACCATTGAAGATCAAAGGAAAGAAGTAGAAATAGTAAAGGTTTATCACCGGACCGGAATTATAAAAAATCCTATCACTATTGATGAGAATGCAAATGTACAGGAAGCTAAGATATTGATTGCAAAACATAAGATCTCTGCATTGCCTGTGACAGATAAAACAGGTAAAATATTAGGTCTAGTGACTAATAGAGACATTAAATATATTACGGATGATAATGTTCCTGTAATAAATGCAATGACAAAAAAATTAATTACAGCAAGAGAAGATATAACTTTAACAGAAGCTAAAGAAATATTATTTAGGCATAAGATAGAAAAGTTACTTATTGTTGATAAGTCAAACAATTTAAGAGGATTAATAACCTGTAAAGACATAGATCATGTGGAGCATCAAGAGTATTTTCCTAATGCATGCAAAGATATGAAAAATAGGCTAAGAGTAGGAGCAGCTGTTTCTATTGATGTTGATACTTTAGAGCGTGTTGAAGAATTAGTCAAAGCGGATGTTGATATAATTGCTATTGATTCTGCACATGGACATTCTACTAGAGTAATTGAACTTGTAAGGAAAATTAAAAATAAATATCCAAATTTGGATGTTATTGCAGGTAATATAGTAACTAAGGAAGCAGCCCTTGATTTAATTGATGCAGGAGCAGACTGTTTGAAGGTTGGAATAGGTCCAGGAAGCATATGTACAACAAGAATAGTTGCAGGAGTTGGAGTACCGCAGTTAACCGCAATTCATGATGTTTTTGAAGCCTGTAAACATACAAATACTTGTATTATAGCGGATGGTGGAATTAGATTTTCAGGAGATATAGTTAAAGCAATTGCAGCTGGAGCTGATAGTGTGATGATAGGCAATCTTTTTGCTGGTGCTCATGAATCTCCTTCAGAGGAAGTAATTTATAATGGAAAAAAATTTAAAGTTTATGTCGGTATGGGCTCTCTTTCTGCTATGGCTAGAGGTTCCAAATCAAGATATTTCCAATTTGAAAATAAAGAATCCCCTGGTAAATTGATCCCTGAAGGCATTGAAGGAATGGTTCCTTATGTTGGAAAATTAAAAGACATTATATTTCAATTAAAGGGAGGTCTAATGTCTGGAATGGGTTACTTGGGAGTGGGAACAATATTAGAATTAAAGACAAACGCTAAATTTGTAAAAATAAGCTCTGCTTCTTTAAGAGAATCTCATACACATGATGTTTTGGAAAATAACAAATAATATAATTTTATTATGTTTAAAAATGCTAAGGTTTTATAATGTTTCTAGTATTAAGGGGAAGAGGAGAGTTTTTATCAAGTTCATCTTTCTTTTGATAGTTTGTTCTTGTAGTTGCAACTTTTGTAATAATTTTTTGTTATATGGGATTAGAGTTTTCATTGATATTGACTGGGATAATAAATTATTGTTTTTAGTAAATATGTAATATCATATTGACAGTATTTAAGCGAGCTACAACACTTAGTGTTAATATAAATTGTTTTTCTCCTTAAATAAGAAATACAAGACTTTTTAAGTGTTAGATATGCTGTTTGGTTTGCATTTTTATCTTTAGCAGTATTGATGAACTTATATGATTTGTTAAATAAATATTTAATATGTTTGATTTCTTTTAAGAAATATAGTCTTTGTATAATTATGTGATAAGATGTTTTGCTATTGCCTTTAATTTAGATGGATATGCGTAAAGTGTACTTATTAATTTTGGGTATACATGTTAATCAATGATCAAAATTATAAGCAATAACGTTAATTGATTGAATGACCGTTGTGTATGTATGAATATTTACATTTACTTTAATTTGGGATAAGTCTTACTAGTATAGGTTGCAGTCATATTTCTTTTTAAGTATCATTTCTAACTTGAGGTATTTTTTTTTCTTTTTGTGCTCTTAAAAATTTAGGGCATTCATTGGTTGGAGATAATCTATTACAAATATGAAAGAGAACTAAAAATATGATAATAACGAATAGCAGTGTTTATTATAAATTTATGGCTTGAGAGGGGTTTATAGTAAGTGATGATGAAAATGATTACGGGGACAATGTCAAATTCATCATTAGGATTTATACGCAGTACCCATGTAATGAAGATAGCATTGATAGAAGAATTGATATTTAATTTAAGTTTTAGTGTGTGTAGGTGTGAGGTATAGAGTTGTTATTATGGATAAAATAATTGAATGGAGAATAGTAAAATAAATATGAAGTGATAATAGTCTGTTATAGCATAATGATTGTTTTACAATATATATTGTTATATAATTATATGTTAATATGATAATATGTTTATATGATGATATTTTAATTTATAAATGATTTATTTATAAATTAGCTTTCATTAAAAAAAGGAGATGTTTAATGCTAAGGTTGAGAATTTATAATTCGTTATTATTACTAGTAGTAAGCTGTATAATAAGTTGTGATTTAAAAAAACAAAGAGAAATCGCGATGAGAGATAGTGTGTTTAAAGATAGTAATATTATAGGTACTTTTGAAGGAATAGATACGGAGTACAGTATAGGCACTAAGCTTGATAATCTTTTAGACACATTTGGTTTTTTTGATGATGAGAGGGAAGTAATTGAGTATATACGAGGTGTAGTAACCGATCCTAGTATTGGGAGGCTTGAAGATTACAAAACGTATAGTATGGATGAGTTTTATAACTTGCTTGTTGTTTTAGGTGTTGATAGAGTTAAAGAAATTATGGAGCGTAATTTATTTATTTTTGGCTCATTAAAAGAGACCGAAGCAGTTATGAAAGATTTTAAGAAAGACGAATCAAAGCAAGGAGATAGGTCTAATTTTTTAAGAAAAATATATTTATTGAATTTAAAAGAAGCATTCAGTGGGTCTAATCCTGATGAGGTTTATTATAAAGCTATAAATAATCATAGATTTTCTAATAATTTTGCTTGGAGAACACGTGAAGATAAATCAGAAGTTATTAAAAAACAGGTTGAATCCCTTGTAAAGGTTGAAAAACTGTATTCTGAGCTGTCTGATGAAGAGTATGAAATAATTGAGTATGTACGAGGTGTAGTAGCTAAACCTCTTTTTGGTGGTGGGCCTCTTCTTGATGTGTTTACTGGCTTAGATTTTCTCTTTCGTCTGGGTGATTGGGGTGTTGATAAAGTTAAAAAACTTCTAGGACATGTTTTATTGACTTTGAATTCACTAAAAGAGACCGAAAGCTTGATAGAGGGTATGAAGGATGAGGAGTTAAGGCAAGAATTACAAGATGAGTTTGGTTATGCTAAGCGTGAATATTTATATGAATTGTATTATACATTTACGCATTCTGTATATGATCGTTTTAACAGTTTGCATGGTGAGGATAGCAATCAGTTGCGTTTTACTGCTTTTAAAGATAAAGTTAAACTCATTGTAGGAACTGAGAATATAGAAAACGATATAATTTACAGACTCTTGCCATAATGGCTATAACTAATAGTTCTTCTGGCTTTGAATTTAGTGTTAAAACCCCACTAGATACAAAGGGTGGGGTTTTAGTCTTGGATGATGATAATCATTTAACATGTGTTGATATTGGTAGTGTTATTTCTAAAGAAGCTGTACTTAAAGCTGAATGTAGAGGTTCTAGGATTTTATTTAATTGTGCCACAGGTCTTTTTAATTTAGAATATTTGATAGAAAATATGGATAGAATAATATCAGATATGCCTATAAGAATTATTGAACAGGATAAAGAGTTTGGTAGATATACTGCAATTGAGCAAATAACTTGGGAAGTTATGAGAATAGTAGATAATCCATTAATTTTTGAGGTCAATAGAGAAGATAGGTTTCTGCCCGCGAAATTATTTGTTGATACGCTTATTATGAGTAATTACATGAATGATAAATTTTCCGGCAATTATTCTGATATTGCTAGATATTTAAATTAAGCTCTTAATAATGCATTGAAAAATAAATATGATTTGGTATATAGGCAAGGGAAAGTGGGATGTTTAAAATTGGGGTGGTGTGGCCTTTTATTGGCTAGTATAATTCTACTATGCTCCATTCCCTGAATAGAATATGATTATTGTCGAAAAGATAAATTCGTTCCTGTGGATTTGGATAATTCTTAAGGAAAGTTAATGGTAGAACCTTATGAAGGAACGCTGTTTTTTTATGGCTTTAGGAAGTGGCTATATCTCAG
>NZ_CP019363.1 GCF_000012085.2 Borrelia turicatae 91E135 | reverse complement strand
ATATATTAATTAATTTTTAGTATAAATTTTAGTCAATTATATCATAAACGATTCCCAATTATCCAACAAATATTCAAGCAAAAACTTCTCAAGTTTTTGCTTGTTTTTCACAAGAATCAATTGCTTCTCCTTATCCTCTAAATTAAATCTAACAATAACGGGTTTGCACTCTGAAGAGGTTCTCTTAACTCTTATATCATTAATAATTTTATTCAAAGAACTCTGCATAACATCTTGCTCACTTACATTTTCATTTTCTAAATAAGCACCTATTTTAATATATCTGTATATCATAGTTCTACTAAATTTATAATCTAAACAAAACTCATAAAAACTATCATATCCATCAAACCTGTATAATTTATTCTTCTTTATCTCATAAAGCGCCTTGGCTAATTCCAGTTTATTAACAACTTCCTCTAAAGTCCGAGCCTTAATTTCCTCTTTAAGTTGTCTATACCTTGATCGGGCCTTTTCTTTGCCGGAAACATCCTCAACTTGAGAAACATCTCCTACCCTGCTTTTAATAGTACTAAGTATATCCATTTTCATCTTTATTCCTTCAACATAAATATTTGTAAACTAGTTTACAAATATTTATGTTGTTTTTATATTTTCAACACCTTCAATAACTTCAGCAACCTTTAAATATTCATTATAATATCGTTCACTTTCCTGAGGCTCTAATCTATAAGTAATCATTTTCTGAATAGCAACACTTCTGTGAATTTTAATCGGAACATACTCTTGATAAAGTTTTTGCAAGCTATAGAAAAATTCTTTCTTTATTTTTCTATTTTCCTCATAAAGAGTTTGAATAACATAATAACTCTTAAAATCCTGTTTCTGATAAGCACTAATAATCTCTTGCATTTTACTTTTCAAAATATCATAACTTTCAATTGCCCATAGCTCTGCTGGTAAAGGAATAACAACCTTGGTAGCAATCATCAAAGAATTAATAAGCTCTTTATTAACCGATGGGGGGGTATCGATTAATATATAATCATAATCATCAAAATAAGGGGTCAAAATCGTTTTCAACTTATACTCCTGCCCAATAATATTCTCTCCTGAAAATTGAGAAAGCTTAATATGTGATGGGGCAAAGTGCAAATTATCTGTTATTTCATGAACAATACTCATAAAAGACTTTTTAGACTTTAATACTTCGTAAATATTATATTCTCTTATATCGATTTTGTTTTCAAAATAAGGAAGAAAATAAGAAGTAACACTGGCCTGAGAATCAATATCTATAAGTAAAGTTTTATACTTTTTAGAAAAAATAAATCCCAACATTATTGCCGTTACACTCTTACCAACGCCACCCTTAATTGAAGAGATTGTTATAATATCTCTCACCTCATACCCCTAGAATCTAAACACTTAAACCTCTTATCATAAAAAAGTTTATCTAAATTATCTTCAGCAATTAAAAGTTCCTCAGACAAAGAATTAACAACACCAATATCTTTTGCTTTAATTGAGATATTGAGCTTTTTAATCTTATTTTTTATTGTAAAATAAGAAATATTATTAATTTTAGCCAAAAAAAGAGGAGTATAATATTTTTTTCCCTCATATTCAATGAAAAATTTTTTCAAATCTGTTGTCTCTGCCAAACTCAACTACCTTTTTGCCATTCTTTCTTTAGCTTGCCTTTAATAAGATTTTGGGCCTCTTCACTTAAAAGCAACTCCCTTTTCTTAAAAAACAAGTCTTTAGAAGAAATTACACCTTCAATTTTATTTTTTTTTATATATCTCGAAAGATAAGAAGAATCACTATATCCCATCTCCTTTGAAAATTCTTTCAAATTTTTTAAAGAATTTAAAAAATTTAATGTAATTCGCACAACATTTTATCTCCTAAATAAGTTTTCATTAATAGCACAAATTATTGTCTAATATAACTAAATTTATTATAAACTATGAACATCATTTTGTAAATCAAATTGACAAAATAACTTTTTTAGTATATATATAAATTATGTTGATTTTGTTTTTTAAACATAGAGACAAAAAAGACCTAAAAATCAAGGTCTTAAACAAACTGAAATAAAGGATAAATCGATGAAAAATTTAAATTTCTTTTTATATAATAACAGCAAACTCAAGAAAAATCAAGTTAGACTAATAAAACTAATTTCCATCTTAAAATATCTAAACAAAAATAAGTTAGGATATAACCAACAAGACATACTTAACTTGGCTAACTTTTTTTTAAAAAAAGAAGGTTATGCGGTCATTAAAATGAAAACATTACAAAAAGATTTGGGCTTCCTCAAAAAAAACAATGTAATAAAAACATTCATAATAAGACTTGGGGAATACAAAGGCTCAAAAATAAAGTACATGCCAAAAATAAACGCATATCAAATATTAAAGCAAATACTCAATTCAACAGAAGAACTATTAGAAAGAACATTCAATATCATATATAAACTAAGCAAACAGGAAAAAATCAAAAATAAAACGGAACAAAAAAATAGAACAAAAAATAGCAGTGTATATAATAATATAAATAATAATATAAATAATAATATAAATAATAAGAAAAAAATGAGAATAAAAAGGGATGAACAACAGCAAACAGTAGAAAAGATATTGGGAAAATACATGTTACACAAAGGTAAACAACAAAAAACGGTCAAAATATAAGAGTAAAACAAAACAAAGAAATGAAAAAATTAATACATAAGCCAGAACAAAGAGGAAAAAAATAACTACAAGTATAAACTTAAGAAGTTTCCTAAAAACCTAAGAGCCTTTGTAATATCCGAAATTTGAAAGGAAGAACATAAAAACAAACATAATAAACTAAACTTATACTGACAATAATAATAAAGACAAAAAAGACTCTCTATATCAAATAAGCAAACTTTTTGAACTAAAAATAAAAAAATTTGTACAAATAATTAACATAACATGTTATTTTTCAGTAGTCCCAACGAGATCAACAAGAAATAAAGGTCATTCTCTCACCAAAGGAAACCTTTTGTTAAGGCGTTATAAATTTCGCAAAAAGATTAATATCATCATAAGATTATACTTACTTATTGGGTCATCTTAAAGTCATTACTAAATACTAAGTAAAACACACTCATACTGCCTTAAAGTCAAAGGAATTTAAGGTATGTGTATTTAAATTAAATAACAGAAACACTGCCTTTATAAATAAAAATATCACCTTATTCCCCAAAATTTTTCAGAAAATGAATGGGTACTAAAATCAAGTAATTATTTGTCAAAATTAGAAATCTTTAATTGTCTCTTGGTAAGTAAAGATTATTAAAATTGATATGTATTCCTACTTGGAGTACAAAAGGATTTCTAAAAAATACCTGCAGATAAAATGTTCTAATTAAAATTCTTTGAGTGAATAAGGTGTGTACGAAATAAACAATTTCCTCCCATTATACAAATAAAAAGAAAACCCCTTGGGGAAGGGGATTATTTAAAAGAATGTATGGTATGAAGTAAATATTGATAATAAATTCTTTTAATTTTAAAAAAGGAGAATATTTAATAATCAATTATTAGTTCAAAAATTAACCATTTCAAGTTTTTCTAAAATATTGCTAATATTTTTTCCTCAAAATTTTAAATAGATGTACCAATGCTTATCAATAACTTTGGGATTTCGAGCCGTATAAGTATTTACCACTTTAATGATAGCTTATTTACAAGTGAAACATTTATAATTTGCCTTATATTTATTTGGGGGATGTGGATAAGAAGTCTTAACTATAATTTTTTGAGGGTTACATTTTTATACTAAAAAATTTTTGAATATATTGGGAATTAAGATAGACATGTTGTATGCTTAATTTGAAATCTCTTTTGTTAAGAATAGATTTTATTTAGAATATAAGAAAAGAAAGTCCCTACTCCTATGTCTTGTTTTGGAGAGGATTGATAGGAGTGTTGGGGACTGTTGATAGAATGCTTTCTACCGCATTTATATCTGTTTATAATATTATTTTATTTTTTTAATTTTGTAAATATTTTTAAACAATTTTATTATATTCAACGTCAAAACCGAATATTCACATAATATTGCAACAATTGACTATGCAAGCAAGTATAAATAAGTTAATAATAGTTAATATTTGTAAGTTGTCACCGATGTTTACCATTGTAAATTTAGATATATTTCGATTAACTACATTACACTTATTATCTTGTGTTAGAAATCATGATCAAGGTTTTTTATTGCTTTTAAAAGTCTCATTTGACCTGTTTGTAATGTAGAAATTTTTCTTTTCTTATTTCTAAAGTTTAATTCTTGGTTTATTTTTTTATTCAATTCTTGCATTTTTTTAATCTCTAAGGCACTTGGTTCATAATCGATCCATTTTTTGTCTATCCACCCTTTTTCCCATTCATAATAGCCTTCACTGTAATTAGTTCCATTAGACTCATCGAAATGTCTTGAAAGTGCTGATATTAATTTTGCACCATACTGAAGCATTTTATCTGTTTCTGTCCTTGCAATAAATTCATCATAATCATAGGTTTTACCCGTTTGCATATTGATGATATCAATAATTAGTTTAAAGGTATTTATGCAATTCATTGCAATATTGCCAAATGGAAGATCCGGACTACTTAAGCACTTGATATTGATCGCATATTTACTCTTTAAACTTCTAGGTATTTTGAAGAAATCGACTATAAATCCATCAACTTTGGCTTTGTAATTTGCCTCATACTGAGAATTACCAAAAAAGGTTTCCCGATTACCCTCGGTCATATAATTATCATAATTCAGTATCATAGGCAATTTTTTTTCTTGAATATTATCTTGTTTAATATTTTCCATCCCATATCCTTTTGGGATCAAAAAGTTTTGCTTTGACCCCATACATTATTATAATATATATTAAATAAGAACCGATACAAATAGCTGGTGATTTTTTAGTATGAATTCTTTGTTTGCTTAACATAAGATTGACACCCTTTTACCCGGAATCATTATTTTTTATATTTGATATTGTTTTTTTGCTGGTTTGTGATAAATTTAATTTATCTTTAACCTTTAACCATTTATAAGAAGCTTTGAGAAAATTGCTTGCTCAAAGCTTCTTATAAATGGTTAAAG
>NZ_CP019362.1 GCF_000012085.2 Borrelia turicatae 91E135 | reverse complement strand
TTGTAAAAAAAATAATTGACAGAAGGTCAATTAAATAAGGAAGGCTTTAGGTAAATAAATTTACTTTACTAATAATGATATTAATGCTAAGAATATTCCTATATTAAGTGTAATAAGAGTGCCAAACATCCAACCATGTAGTCTAAGCTTGTTATCAAGTTTATTGAATTTGGTATCAAATTTATTGTCCAAGTCTTTAATATCAGATTTTAATTCACTTTTAACATTATCAATCTTATTATCAAGTTCATTGAATTTAGTATCGAATTTATTATCCAGGTCTTTAATATCGGATTTTAATGTTGTCTCAACCCTTTGAATCTCAGCTTGTAAAAGAGCTTCAACTTTTTCAAGCTTAAGGTTAAAAGTAGTCTCTAAATACTCAATATCCTTGTAAGTCAGTTCATTTTTATAATATCTGTAAGAGAGATCAATAGCAATATCTCTATTTATCCCAGCCTTGGTAAGTTCTGATATAACCATTTGTTGAGTAATAACTGGTTGAGCAAGTCCCATAAAAACACTCCTTATATAATTATTATATAATATTTTAAGTGTTATAGGAACCTTATTTTAGTAAAATGTGCTTTAAGATTACGCACTCCCAAAGTCAATAACATATATGATGCTGACAAGCTATCTAATGAATCATCATCACTCTTACCATCTCCTTTGTACTTATAAATATCAGATATAGCTGATTTACTTGAATAATCCATAATACTAAGTTTAGATGTTGCAAATGGCTCTATTAACGTAGCAATTCTAGTAAATTTATTACTTATAGGTTTAATAGGAGCAATCCTAAACTTATGACTCATACCCGCTCTAAGATTAAGAAAGATTTTAGTCACATTTCCATGCCCAGCAATGTCATCCCTATCTTCAACATATAGTGTATGCACATTTAGATTTGTAAGTATAGTTTTAATTGTATTTAACACTCTAAGATCACCTGCTGGTAACTTTTCTTGAAATATAAATGCATAATAACTTTGATCTACTCGCTCTAACACACAAATAGCTGTATTATCTCCTCCAATACTGTATGCAGGATCTAAATATGCTATTGGGGAGATAAATTCATGGTTACTTGTAAGATTAATATTAGTAAATATCGCATCACAGGATGCAACCCATTCTCCAAGTAGTACCCTTGCTTTATATGTTGGCATGTCTTTATAAATTTTTTCTTGGGTTTTAATAAATTCTCTAGAAATTAATTCATTATCATATGTTGTAAAGTTATATGTAGAGTAAATTTCTGTATTATCAATATAATCCGTTTTAAAGAAATGCTCCGGACTGTCAGGATTGGTATCAAATATAATGGTTTGCATACCTACTCTAAGCCTTTTTAAACATTCTATTAATGTTTCTTTATGCAGTGTAGTTGCTTCATTAACGTAAATAAGCGCCGAATTAGAGCCTCTAAACCTCTCAAAATCACTTGCCCTATCACCACCATACAAATTAACTCTTAGTGAGTCTATTTCAAAATATGATGTATTAGAAAATTTTGGCCTAAAGGGTATCTTAAGCATACTAGCAATATCTTCTAACTCACTCATAACATTAACCTCTAATGATTTTTGTGAATTTCCTATTATAAAATTATTAGTATTTTTTTTATACACATTCCTATTTGTAAGCAGTATTTTTAAGAATAGATAACATGCTAGAAATGTTTTACCGCTAGCAATCCCACCTGAGAAGATAATTTTACTTTGATTATTCTTCTCGATATTACGTATTACTTTAAGTTGTTTTGAAGTTAAATATTTACTTTCAAACCCTTTAAAATCAACCTCCAATGCTTTAGGCTTAATAAAATCCATTATATCAATACCAAAATCACGCTTGTACTCTCGCTGCATTTCTTTAAATATAGGCAGTTTATATATATCCATTACCATATCCTTTAAATTTGTAATTTAGAGCGCACATCTGTATCAGTAGCTTTAAGCTTTAGCATTGTCTTGTAATATAGTGACATTTTCTTAAGTTCGAGATCCCTTTTAAGCTCATCGAGTTTAAGTTTTAACTCTTCAAGCTCACGACTCTCTTCTTCTGAATGTGCAACTTTTTTACTTAAAGTCTTCTTGTAAAGATTGCTAATTTGGGACTCTAATTCTTCTATTTTGTAATTATGTGTTTTAAGTTCCAACTCTAAATAACGACTAAATGAATTTATAAACTCAAGTCCCAACATACTTTTAGCCATACTAAACTGACTTTTAAGATCACGTGCTTGAGCCCTACTTTGTGATGCATGAAATAATATATTATTTAAAGTATCTTCACAAATAGTGAGCTTAGCAGCACCATTAATATACTCAGGGTCATCCTTAATCTCTTCCCATTTGCGTCTCATCTTTCCTACATTAACACGACTTACTCCAAGCTCTTTTGCAATCCTAGCATCATTAAGCCTGCCTTCTCTAAAATACACAACATAATCATCTAATTCTTCTATTTTGTAATTATGTGTTTTAAGTTCCAACTCTAAATAACGACTAAATGAATTTATAAACTCAAGTCCCAACATACTTTTAGCCATACTAAACTGACTTTTAAGATCACGTGCTTGAGCCCTACTTTGTGATGCATGAAATAATATATTATTTAAAGTATCTTCACAAATAGTGAGCTTAGCAGCACCATTAATATACTCAGGGTCATCCTTAATCTCTTCCCATTTGCGTCTCATCTTTCCTACATTAACACGACTTACTCCAAGCTCTTTTGCAATCCTAGCATCATTAAGCCTGCCTTCTCTAAAATACACAACATAATCATCTAATGATTTCTTTATCCTACTCATATCATTTAACATAAGTTAACTAATAGGTTAACAAAAATATATTTAACATAAAATTTATAACAAAACAATAAACTTTACAAAAACAATTAATACTTATAAGTACATGTACATTAAAGATATGTAAATAGAGATATATTTTTAAAATCAAAAAGATAAGGGGATTTATATGAATAAAATTAATTTTATTTTGGTGTTGGCACTACTAATTAGTAGTTGTGAATATGAGCATGGTAATGCTAAACCTAAGAGTAGAGTTAAAAGAAACTTAGAAGAACAAGAAGAAGTACAAAAAACACCTGAAGACCTATTAAGAGAAAAATTAAATGATACTGAAAAATCAAATCTGGATTTCTTAAAAGAGGCTCTAGGGAGTGAAAGTGATTTCAACAAGTTTTTAAATCATGATGAATCTAAGATTAAATCTGTACTTGAACATATACATACTGAGCTTGAAAAATGCAAAGGTGATAATGCTAGCCAGCAAAAAAACACTTTTAAAACAGTCTTACAAGGTTCATTTCAAAGTAATAGTAATAACTTAGAAACATTTAAAGAACAAGCATCAAGCACTTGTGGATCCGGTGGTTAAATGAAACTCTAATAATCAAAGATGAAAGTTAAGAAATAGAGATTTAAGAAAAGTAGATTTAAAAGAAAAAGGCAACAAATATTCTAGATAAAAAAGTGTGAAAAAGAATAAATTAAACTCGTTATAAAAATGGTAAGGGAAACTATAAAAGTAAACTTTAAGTTAACAGAAAGAGAGAATTTAAATTTTGTACTAAATAACCTATCATTGCAAAGTTGAAAGCTACTAAATAGGCAAATAAAGGATACGGGAAGTAAAATTTTAAGTATTTGTTAAAGATAACCCAAAGTATACTAGATATTTTGTGCTGCTTCTCCTTAAAATAACTTTTCTCTAAATTACAAGTATTCTACACACCAGATTTCCCATACAATGGAGACCTTTAAAAATTGACTCTACGTGTAAGTATTTGCTAATATTTTTATAACTAATTTTATCTATTTTTAAACTATTTAGTTAACTTTAAAATTATATGAAAGAGACACATTTAATTAACTGCAATCTTAACTTAAAAATTAAAGAATTAGAGCTGCAAAATGAACGCTTAAGTGAAGAATTAACTCTACTTAAAAGCAATAGCAAAACTAAAAATACTAAAAAATTATCCCCTCCTGTAAGATTTTATCTAAATGACAGGACAATTAAACTAGTAAAACGTTCTATAGAGAGACTTAAAGAACAAGACCCAATCTCTGGATGGTTTGTACATTTACTCTCAATTACTGGTTGTAGGGGTGTTGAAATGCAAAATGTAAAACTTACTGATATATATAAAGAGACAAGCAGTAATGGTGAAGTATTTTATTCTATTCGTGTTAATGTAGCTAAAAAGCGTAGCAATATCTGTATAAGAGAAGTAGTTATTAGTAAGCTTGAATTTGATTCTATTATGAGGGCACATCAAGAATATTTCAACTCTAGAGATAAAGACAGTAGGCGTACTTATCTATTTCAAAAAAGTAAACTTAAATTCCGTGACAACAAAATTAACATAACTGAAATTTCAAAACAGTTTAAGGAATTACTAATTAAGGGAGGATTTAAACATCGCAAATCTCTACATATACTCCGTAATATATTTATAGCATCACTTAAAGCTAAAGGATATAATTCATTTGAAATTAAAGAGCTTATGAAATACTCATCTACTTCGGAGATTGATAATGTTTATGGACTCTCAAGTGCAAGTAAAATACAGGCTTACAAAGATATCAAAACTAGCTTGAAATAACTCATATTTTTTGCTAATATTTTTAAGGTACTTTGGTACTACTTCCCCACTTCAAAAATTTTTACCAACTTCAAAGTAAATACCTAAAGATAAAATTAGGTATTTATTTACAAAAAAATTATTTGTTAAGCCTTTGTTTTTGATAATTCTTTAGTTTATAATATATATATTCTTTAAACTAAAATTTCATTATGCAAGGAAAAAAGACTCTAAACTTTTCTAGGGTCTTTTTTCCATATACAAATTTACGCTTGCATTTTAAACATTTCTGTTCAAGTATAACTAGTATTACGGAAGTCCATACTTGACTTATTAGTTTTGTATGAAGTAGCTAGTATCTCATGTTTAGTTTTCTTAAAAATATTAGCTATATAATCACGTCTCTTACACGCTTGTAGAGCAACTCAGGGTCTTGTCTTAAGATATAAAAAAACTTATATATAAATTTAGAATTATCATTGAGTATATTATAATGGGCTAATGGCTTTGCAAAAAATACAGCTCCAGTACCAAAAAATCCTTCAATATACTGGGTATGTCTAGGAAAAAGACTTATAATATTAGCACTATAAAGGTATTTACTTCCTTCTAACTTTAGTAGTTTCAATATTTCTTAAATATTCTCCTTGATGTAATCTCATATTCAACGCCCCGCTCCTTAAGTGTAAGTGAATCATAAAGCACAGATGTCGCATTAGTTGCTATAAAATGATATCCTGGTGTATTTTTGATTTTAACTTCACTTATCTCAAATTCTCCATCTAAACATCTGTAAGCAGGACCTTCCCACCTTACACTTGTACTAATATCAAACCGTCTTAGCACAGCGCATGGATTTAAAATATAACAATTACTTCTTATATATCCTAACTTAACAAACTTGTGATAATTCTTATTTATATCATTAACACTAAACTGCAAATTTTTAAAACTTTCTATGTAATAATGAAGAGATAAAAAGTAACATCCCCACTGACGTACTGCTGAAATTAAATTTGGATTATTTTGTGTTATTTTCATCCTTAACCTTTAACCTCCATTAAATATTTAAGTCTGGATCCTCAAGAAGACACTCTATACTACTATCAAAAAAGCTTAAAATTTGATCTAAAAATATAGAAATACTAAAGAAACTAGCTACAAATATGCTTCTCTTGTTAATCCTAAGTATCCCATATCTTGAAGCAAAGTCAGGACTCTTTTTGCAAATGCTTAAAAACACATCTAAACATAACTTAGCATTCCCAATAGTAAGCCCTTCTCTACAAAGTCTTAAAAATAAAGGCTCTCCTTGTCTGTCTTTTCTACAAAGTAGAACATCTTCAAAATCATATTTAGCTTCAATCATCTTTGATATAATGTCTCTTTTTGATACTACCACCCCTAACCCCCTTAACTGTAGCTACTAAAAAGGAATATCTTCATAAAACTCATCTTGAGATTTACTCTCATTAGTCTCTTGTGTTTTAATTGACGGGTTTAAGACGCAAATATCATTTACCAATATACTGTATTTACTCTTCCCCTCACCCGTACGCTTACAGGTCCAGGTTTCATAAGCAAGAGATCCATTAAGTACAACTTGAACCCCTCGTTTAAGTAAAGCTGTAAGGCTTGAGGCTCTAGATCCAAAAAGAACACAGTCAAAAAACTGTGATTGTCTCTCCCATGAGTTACTCCTCCTAACACCTCTATTATTAGCTAGTGTAAATTTTAATATAGGAAGACTATTACTAGAATAAGTAATCTCACAGTCCCTTGTTAAACGACCAGACATACTTAAAGAGTTAATATCAAACACCAGAACTCTCCTCATCATTAAGCCTACTTAACATCTCCATACGTCTTAAATCACAATCAAGTCTTCTCATATTCTCTAAAAATTCTTGCCTTGCATAATAATAATGAATGAGTCTCTCTATACTTCGTACGCAAAACTTACATAAAAATCTTAAAATCTTGTAAGTAATTACTAAAAATAAAACCATAAATATAAATCTCATAAAGGGCCCCTTAAACAGCATTTAAAATAGGAGTGGACCACTCATTAACTACACTTGAATTACTAAAAGTAAAATCGATAACACAGCTTAAAAACTTAAACCTATCCTTAATAGCTCTCCTACTCATATCTACATGGAATAGATTCCCATCAAAGTCATAATTTATATGTTCATTTAAAGAAAATTTATCCATAAGATCATCTATTTGTGATTTAAGTTTATCTTTTATAGGTTTTGTTACCCTAGACAACTCTAACGCATGAGCCTTTTTAGTCTCCTCTTCTACCTTGTCAATTTCAGATTGCAAAGCACTAATCTTTTCAAGACGTCTCTTCAAATTCAAAATTTCGTCTTCACCGTCAATCTCAAGTTGACTTGATTTTACAAATTCTAAAAAATCTAATTTGAAATCCATATCACACAACTCTTGATATACAAAGCTACTTTTTAAAAAATCTGTGATAATAACACTAAGCTCATCTAAATCAATATTTTCAATATCAATATCACTATCCAACTTTAAAGATTTGGCAATACGACTAACTTCCTGCTCTAATCTTGAAACCTCAGTCATTACAGCACTAATAAAATTATCATCCCTATTAATTACACAGTTGAGAGCCTCATTACCTACAATAAAAAATAAATTACCTTTGTTTAAACCTGTACATAAGAGTTGCATTTGTACTTGAACATAATACTTAAAGAAATATTTATTTTCTAAAAAATTACCAGTCCTGTTGTATTCAATAGCAGCACTCTTTAAGTAAAGATTATCACTAAATTTGATCTCAAGTAACTCGGCATCTCCTATGCTACTTACAAACCATCCATCAATTGTTGAACCAACTAATGTGTCACGGCCTTCCAATTTTTTGAAATAATTATATTTGTCAACACCGTTTGCATATTTGTTTTTATGCAACACCTCAATATTGTCTGCGTGCATACGAACAAATTCATCAAATCCTAAAGACTCTAGTATCTTCCCCTTTCTCATGCTTAAATTATCTTCAAATGGTATTTCCCTTCCTATAGCTTTAAGTATTCGCTCTCGCATTAATTTTTCTAAAGAATCAGCACCAATAAACATGCTTCCAACTTCACTTGCACCCATACGATTTAACAATTCTCTTTGCATACTAAAATCAACCTTCCTATTAAACTTAAAACATTCATCTCTGCTGATTTTTGGTAATTTACGTCCTACCTTACTTATTTTACTTATTTGTTTTTGTTTACCTTTAAGATTTTCTTGACTCTGATATGCAAAAGATTCAAAACCCTTAAACACCATCTGCCTGTACAAACTAAATTGTTGCATACCTTCCTTTGATTTTTGTTCATTTATTTTTGTCATATTTAATCTCCTGTTTTTTGTATTTATACAAATAACTATATAGCAAAAATTATTTTTTAACAAAAATATTTACAAAAAATGTCATAAACATTATCATTTTTGCTAAACCAAAAATAAATTTTAATCTTTAATAATTATTGATTTACTTATTACTGAATAATGGGTTATTATTAGTAATAAGTAATACAAAAACAGGGGATTAACAATGAAGAATATAAAAGTTAGAAAAGGACGTGACACACAATGCCACAATAAATACCAACACAAACTAATAGTACTAATATCAACAATTGAATATATCAATAATAAAAATAAAAAATACACACAAAGCAACCTACTTTACTACTTTAATGGAAACTTAAAACGCAATGGACATAAAGAAACTACTCTTAAAACACTTCAAAAATATCTTTATAAATTAGAAAAAGTATTTAAAGTAACAATTAATTATCACAAACACTTGGGTGTTAACATGGGTACTGAAGTTTATTACAAACTTAAATACTCTAAAAAAGAATGTCACCTTATAATCAATAAACACTTTAGAGACAAAAAAGAAGAAAGACACAAAAACCGTGTAAATGGCTACTTTAAAAAAAGATGTAATAAAAAGGAGAGTGTAGAAAAAGCGGAGTGTTTTAATAATAATTATAATAATAAAGAAGAAGATAAGGGCAACACAAAATCTATAGAAAAATTACAAGTAGAAAAGTATGCTAAGAAATGCAATTTTAAATCAAATGCTTTCCTTTCTATTTTGAATTTAGAAGCGGACAAAAATTTTAAAATTCAATTATTGAAAGCAGTTAAAATAGCTGAAAATAATGTGTATGAAAAAGTAAATAGGATTAAATCAAATAACAGTAAACTTGAGAATAAACAAAAAGAATTAAAAAAAATGCTAGATGAAACAAAAACTAATCTAGATAATGAGGGATATGACAGTAAACAATTAGAAACACAAATACAAAATGTATATGAACAATATAAGAACAAACCCCACTTTATTATAGAAAAAGATAAATACAGTGATTTAAAAAAGATAATAGAAAAACTTAAAAAGTCAGTTGATCGTGTTAAAGCAAATACTAAGAAAGATAAAAAGGATATTAGGAACAACATCTTTAGCATACTCATTGATCAATTAAAGCATAAAGTAAAAATTGAAATGTTTATACCATTGCTGAAAGAATATTTAGGTAAACAGAGAAAATTAGAATATGGAAAAGTATTTAATAATCAGTATTACTATGATTTTTTAGATTTAATAAAGGATAATCAAAAATATCTGAAGGATAATGAATTTAAACGGGTTATTAATTAAAGGACTTGTTATGAATGATGTAATAGAAAATGCAGAGAAGAAAAAAATAAGGTTAATTCCAAAAGAAGAAAAACTTCTTTTCATTAAGATAGAAGAGATTGGAGGTCGAAAAATATATCACACTAAAATTATGATGGATTTACATATATTTGGTATTGATAAAAATCAAAAAGACAAATTTCTTATTACATTCAGAGGGCTGTTTAATCAAGAAAAAGCAGAATACTTTAGATTATTTCCTATAAAAGAAGGAGATAAATTCTTGGGTATTTATTACGGCTACAGAAAACCTATAAAAAACGTAATTAGGAAATATGAAGAAAATGGAATTGAGAAAGCACATAGTTTTTCCAAAACATATTATGTTGAATTTAGATTCAAAAAAGGAAGTATTTATTGTTATCTTAAAGGAATGTCTCGTTTGGTTAAAAAAGAAAAGATTGACACTAAATATTATGAATCTTTAGTCGAAAAAATTTCTTGTTTAGAAAAAGAAGTATACCATTTTTATGGTAAAAAATTACCAGAAGGAGGTAATATAACTAGATGGGTAACAAAAAACCGAAAATAATTAGTGTTGCGAACATGAAAGGTGGAGTTGGAAAAAGTGCAACCAGCTTAGCGTTCTCATATTTGTTGTCAAGAAAAAATCGAGTTTTGCTTATAGATACGGATACACAAGCTTCAATTACTAGTTATTATAAAGATAAGGTAAGAGAATATAACATAGATTTAAGAACAATAAATATATATGAGGTTTTGATCAATAATTTGGATATTGAAAAAGCAATTATAAATGTTGACAATAATCTTGATTTAATTCCTAGTTACTTAACTTTACATAAAATTAATGACAGTAGAATAGATTCTAAAGAACTTTTGCTTAAATCTAATTTAAATTGTTTTTGCAATAATTATGAATATATTATATTAGATACAACTCCTAGTTTTGACATTACATATAAAAATTCATTGTTAAGTAGTAGTCACGTGATTGTTCCAATTGTTCCTGAGAAGTGGGCAATCGAATGTTTAGATTTATTTTATTACTTTTTTCATAATCTAGAATTGAATATTCCTGTTTTTGTACTTGCAACAAGATTTAAGAATAATAATACACATAAGGAATACGTTAATTTACTAAGAAATAGAGACAATTTTTTGGGAATTATATCAGAAAGAGAAGATTTAAATAAGAATATAGCAAGCAATTCTATTTTTTCTACAAAAAGAGATTATATGAAAGAATATGAAAATGCTATGAATAATTTTTTAAATAGCTTCTAACAAGTTAAATGACTGTTGTTTGTTAGGATAATAACTTATCCGTAAAACGGACAAGTTATACAAATCAAGATAAATTGGAGGGTAGTATGAAATTAAAAGGAAATTTAAAAATAGATAATAGAAATTTGGAGATCATTAACAATAATGATGTATTGGGACGTTATAATAAATTAAAGGAAAAAATAGTAAATAATTTTAAAAAAGAAATTTTTCATAAGATAGAAGTTATAAAAGCATTAAAAGAAATAAAAGATAACAAATATTATGAATTGGATGGATATAAAAGTTTTAATTCATTTGCAAAGAATTTTAGAATAGCAAGGACTCAAGTATACGAATATCTTAGAATAGGAAATGCTATAGAAGAAGGATTGTTAGAGGAACAATTTGTTATAGAAAATGGAATTAATGATGCTATTTTATTTTTAAGGAATAAAGAAGGAATTAATATTAAAAAATCGAAACGAAATCCAATAAAGCCATTAAGATTTCAACTTAAAAGTCAAGATAGTTATGATTTTTATAAAAGTAATACCAAATTTACAAGTTTTTTAATGGATAGGCTTTTTTCAAGTAAAAAGGATCTAATTGAAGAATTTATGAAGGAATTTAAAAGTTTAAAAGGTGAATAGTAAGGAGTTTTTATGGGTAATTTAGCATATAAGATATATAGGACAGAAGATTTAAGGAATGAGTTCTTACATAAGGGTTTTACTGAAGAAGCTGTGGATTTCATTTTACTTCATAATGATAATTCTAATTTTGAAGTTTTAAGAGAAAAAATGAATTCATTAGAACAGCAAATCATTAATGTAGAGAGTAACTTAAAAAAAGATATTGAATTTACTAAGGTAGAATTTAAACGGGATATATCTAATTTGGATATCAAAATAGACAATGTAGAGAAGAATTTGCAAAAGGATATAACCAATCTAGATATCAAAATAGACAATGTAGAGAAGAATTTGCAAAAGGATATAACCAATCTAGATATCAAAATAGACAATGTAGAGAAAAATTTACTTAAGGAAATACAGAATAATAATGCAATACTATTAGAAAAGCTTGATATGTCAAATAAAATTTTGTTAGAAAAGCTTGATATGTCAAATAAAATTTTGTTAGAAAAGCTTAGTGTAGGAAATAGAATGTTAATTATTATTATGGCAGTAGGATTGCCAATAATTATATCTATTGTTATGTCTCTAATAAGTAAATTCTTTATAACTTGATAATGATTGAAATATTTGCAATATATCAAAAAATGATCAATATTTGTTAATATGTGCTTGTTATTATTTCAAAAGTGTTGTACCCTATTGTTAGGTATTGTTTATTAACAATCGCCTGTTTTTTGTATCGGTTTTTTATAGCTAGAGCTTACTTAAGGATTCTAAACTAAGGTTTTTTAAGTAAGCTCTAATTTCTGTTTATTTAATAGTAAAGTTATCAATTCATTAATATCGTATAAATCATAATTTATAGTATAAATATTATTTTTATATTGTTAAAAAATAGTTTTTGCTATATAATTTTTTGTATAAATACAAAAAATAGGAGATTAAATATGACAAAAAATATTATAAATACAAAAACTAAAATGCGCAGAGCAGTTAAGAAACTAAGTAAACAGTCAGTAAGAAAAGTAACAGATATAAGAGTAAATAATCAAAATTCAGTAACAAATGAAAATCAATCAAAGATAAACTTCCTAAAGTCTTTGCATAGTCTACAAATGTATTTAAGTGGTGTTGCTAAGAATCTTAATGGATATGGATATAAGTATCAAGATTTTAATGAGATAATAAGAGAAATAAAGAATGTTATAAAGAGCAATAATCTAGACATTGGTTTTATGCAATATCCAACTATAAAGAATTTTGATGGTGATTTAGTTAATGTTATTACAACAACATTTTACAGTCCCAAGAGTGGATATAGCGAATCATTTGATACACCTATTTACAGCGAAGAATTAACTTCAACGGGAGTAAAGAATCAAAATACATTACCTCAACTTGTAGGTTCATGCATAACATATTTTAAAAGATATGCTCTTGTAGCATACCTTTTAATTGAGAGTGAAGTTGACACTGATGCTAGCTCTTTGGAGCATGTTCAAGAAGCTCATAAAGAACAAGCTGGTAGTGTAAATGTTCCGCTTGTAAATTCTATAAAGAGGGATAAAACTGTTAATACTAAAACAGTAACTAAAGACACAACAAAACAGCCACCAGTAAGTCACAAATCTGTAACTAGTCTTGATAAGCTGCCCAGACGTGTACCCGCTAAGTATCATTATTACAAAAATTTGCTACAAGCATCTAAAAGGATGCATTCGGTGTTAGAAGATACTCCTTTTGATAGTTTAGAAATGATAGATAAGTTTTTAATACAATTAAAGAATGATGATGATTCGAGTATCCTCAAGTTTTTTGAAACTAAACCAGAGCTTAAAACTATAAAGTATTGGACTTACCTTATAAATAATTATTTAAAGAGGACAGAGTCTGATCCAGAAGTAATTGAAGGTTTTTCTAAATTTTTAACATATAGAGAGCCAAAATATGGCCAGAGTCCACTTAAATTATTTGGATATATAGCTAGTGATGACATTTTTGGGTATCTATGTGAGTAAACACAACCTCTATTCCATTTATTTTAAAAGAGAAGCTTTTAGGTAAAGACTTCTCTTTTTTATTTATTTAATTTTGTAATTTTGAATATTTCCTGTACACCATTTGGGCAATGGGTTTAGTTATACTAATATATTCTTTAAACAGATTGATATTAAACATTAAATCATCAATTGTACTCTCAGATTTCAGTATAGAAGCATCAAAATAAGTAAACTTAGGATACTTTGGGTCATTAACCTTTTTCTTTGTTCTAGTTAAGAATACTTGTAAGTACATAATATAATCAGATAACTTAGCTTCATATACACTTAATTCTTTAATAGTCTGGGTTTTAGGAGGTGTTGGCTCCTCAGTTAGTGACGCAATAGATGTACATGAGAGAATAAGTGTTAAGAAAGTTAACTTTATAAGTTTACCCAAATTATGCCTCCTTTAACATTTTGATGTAAGTACTCATTATCTTGTTACGTTTAGCTCTAAGTTGTGATGTGTATTTTGTAAGCTCATCAGAGTCAAGAGAATTTTCTATGATTTCAATGTTAATCCTTAGTATCTCTTCAATTTCACGTAGTAGTTTAATAGCTTCCCTACCTTCCATTTGATATATGCTAGCTTCATATAGCACGTAAAAGTAATTAACCACTTTAGTAAAAATATTGATATAAGTGACAGTATTTTTACCGTGATGATTATTTTTAATAATTTCGGTAAAGTTATTTAAAATATCAACACTTAATTTAGCAGTGCTTAATTTCATAAGTCCTCCTTTTTGTGTTGTGCGATTTCTTTTGGTAATGGCATATTATCTGGATTGCTATTGACCTTTTCTATAAATTCTTTGATTTTAGTTTGGATAGGCATGAATGTAGCTTGGATTTGAGGCGTTAATGCATTCTCTAACCTTTCCATATTTTTTATGTAGATAATCTGATACTCTGTGTAAATGTCATTTAGTAGCATGAATGTTTTATGAGCATTTTCATTAAATGACCCATCTTCAAAATTATATAGTGTTTCAAATAATGTTTTAATTGCATTTAAAGCAGTATCTAGAGAATTACGATCAAGTATCATAAATCCTCCCCTTTATCTGTGTCTTTAACCCGTGTTTTTATCTTACTTACTAAAATAGTTAGTATATCTTTGATTGCTGGCTTGAAAATCAGACCAAGACTTAAGATAAAGGCACCAATAATAACTAACTTCATTTCATTGATGTTAATTAGTTGAAGTAAAAATTTTAATAAATTACTATCAAGTTCATTCAACTTTATGTCTCCTTTCATTTAAATTGGTAGCTACAACTATATATCAATATAGCAAAAACAAAACTAAAAAATACAAATAAAAATTATAGCTTCACGAGTAAAGGAACGCCACTCACATTCTTTTGCATATACCAACCTTCTAGAATATTGGCATCAAAACCTGTACCGCCATGTACACTTGAAAGCTTAAAGATAGTTCGTTTTGAAGAATAGCTATATTTTATGCTTACTTCTTTATTAGATTGTGAAGTTGAATTAGATCTTGCAGTAACTTTGACAATTAAATATATGGGACTATCATCATATGAACTGTCTGTTTGTATAATAATTTCTTCATTGTTAGATGTAGCTGTGGACCCAAGGTCAAAGACATAACGTCCATATTTTAAACTAGACATGTACACAGTGTTTCTATAAAACCCGTCACTATTATAACTAGTTGCTCTTATTGTAGTAGTACTACTTGTACTAAAGCTGTTACTAATACCAGTTAGATATTCTTGTACTGGAATTTTTTTTAAACTAGAGTAATAAAGTCCTATAAAGTAATGACTTTTGCTTAAATTATCTTCAGGCAAGTTAGATTCAAACTTACTTGTAACTTTACTTATAATAGTGTCCATAACACTAGATTCATTATTTTTAAGTTTTTCTATAACTTTATTATATGTCTGTGAAATACTACTAGAGTCATCTTTTAAAAATTTGGTAAGTACTTGACTATAAATTTGGTTTATAAAATTGGTGTCGCTTAGCAATTCATTAGCAATTAGTGTTTTGATAACTTGTTTGAAATCATTCTTTCGATCACCATCATCTAGGAATATTTTTGTATGTAAGTCCTTATGGAAGTTATCAAGAGTAATAGCATGACAACTAGAAAACCCATCATCTAGGACCAAAAGGTCAGTGGGTTTAAGCTTGGTTAATTTATTAAGATTTTTAATCTCAATTGTATCATCGTGTTTTACAACACCTTCAGGTTCTTGACTTGACATAAAATCTCCTTAACTATTATCCTTTAAATTCTTTTATATATTGACCCTCATGGTCTTGTATCTTGAGTACTCTTCCAATAGGGATCAGTTTTTTAATAAGTGCATAAATTGAATGCTCATATCCTTTAGGAAGCAAGGTCATAGTCCAAGCTTTTTTAAAGATTTGCCCATTCTCTTCAGTTCTAAAGATAATTTTTTTATATGGGGAGTTTTTTGGAGTACTACCTACAATAAATACGATAACATTAGTTTTAATATGACTTTTAAGTTTGATGTTAATAACACCAGGCTCTAGAGTAGTAGGAACAATATCAACATTAAGAAAAGCCTTAAATAGTTTTATAAATGATTCATGGGTTCCAATATGACGCAAAGCAAATAGTACACTATCAATATTTTTAGCAAGTGTTTCAAGTGTTTGGTTTGTTGAGTAAATAATTTGTAGTATATCAGATAACCAAAACGCTATGAATCTTGAATTTAGGTGCTCACTAGCATTAATATCTTCGAAATTAGCAATAAGATCTTTAATTTCTTTGATGATTTTATTTATAAATGCTAATTCAGTATTTATAATTTTTTCAACCTGAGTGTCTTTAAGAAATGTCGGTATATTTACCATAATCTATCCTTTTTTTATGAAGAGATATCAATTAGCAACCTATCAGCATTAAAATTTAGATCGAGAATTTCATTTGCTTCAATTTTAATATTCTCATTTTGCTTGAATTCGCTTGTAGGAATATCAGTAATTTTTACGTCCAGGTTATCTTTTATGGCAACAGAAACATCAATGCAATGAACACCTTTAATTTCATTAACAGGAGCGAAGAAATCTTGATATTCAAAACTTATTCCCATATCTGTGTAGTTATTATTTTTAATTCGAGTATAAATTTCTCTAATTTTAAAGTCAATGTTCAAGTATATGTGATTTTCAAGATTGACTTTATATTTACTCTTAAGATATGCGTATTTGCGTTTTCCAATTGATACTTTGTAATCAATTTTTTGATTTTGGCTATTAATTCCATCTATGAGAATATCGCCTTCAAAAACAGTACCAACAGGACATGTAAGATAAAGTGTCTCCCAAATTAATGCTTTAAGATTGGAGTCTGTAATTTGGCTTTTCTCTTTATTCATCATCGAGTCATCTAATATTAGGTAAATACTAGCCTTACCAGCTGTGCTTTTAATATTGACATTTCTAATTCCATTAAGATTGAGTAATGCACTCTTTATAGCATCATAGGTAGTACTTTTAATGCTTATATGTTTTTGTATCTCCTTCCAATAAGGAGAATCTGGTTTAAGAAGAGAAAATAATTTGTTAACCTCACCTATTAGTTCATATTCTTTTATTGCAAGTGAGTTTGCAATTATATTGTAAATGGATGTAGGGTCATTATTAATTATAATTCCATACGTGTCTCTTAAATATTCACGTTTGGTATTAATTATTTGTTGGATATCCTGTTTTAAAGTTCCAAAGTCAGGATCAAAGAGAATACTCATATTTTAATCTCCATATTCAAAGTGTCGTTTGCAAATTCAAATGTAATGTTTAATTTTTTATTTATAATAGTTGTTTCAATGTTGAGAGCGTCAATCTTTAGGTCTTGTATGATATTTGAAAGGTAAGTTTTAATTTGTGTTAAAGAGCTTGTCTTAGCAAATCTTGCTGCAAGATCATAGTCAAATCCCCAATGAGGAGCATTTTTAATACTACCCTTTGGAGTTTTAAGGAAAATAAATAAACGTTGCTTTTGTTCATTTATTCCATTAGTTAATGCTAAGTCTTGTTTAAAGACAGAATTAAATTGATTGTCAATCTGTAAATCCAATGTCTAACCCTCAAGGTAGCAAGTATATTGCTTAATTTAACAAAAACCTATTTAAGTAACATATTTATTTTACTTGTAATCTTTGTAAGATTACTATAAAAACTAGGTTCAACTACTGATTGTCCAGTAACCCTTAAATTGTATAGACAAGATACAATCTCTTCCAGCACTGCTCTTAGACTTGTATTATTAGCTTTAATGTCTATGGGATTTTGTATGTCAATTGTAAAGTCATTAACTTTGATAGTAGCATTTTGCATATTAATAGGCCTTAGAATATAGAAATAGTTTTTATCAAAATAATTATCATCATCCTCATTAAAAAGGTTAATACTACTTTGAAGAAGGATGACTCTCTCACCTTCGCTAAGAGTAAAGTGCATATTTGATATATTGCGTGTTTTAATCTCTAAATCTGTCTCTCCAGAGAGTAAAACGACACCTTCTTGTGTAGAGGAGTTAAAAGATTTAATTATTCCTAGCTTAGAGATAAAAATATTTCTGTAAGTCCATAGTTTTATCTCTTCTTGTGTAAGTGCTGAACCTTTCATTTGGCTGTTCATTCTGTATATTTCATAATTCAAGTTCATAAGTTATCGAGCTTCTCCTTTGATATTTAAATAATTAGAGTCATCATAAAGCTTCAAGGTAAGTGAGCACTCACCAGTATTGCTTAAAGCAGCACTAGTCTCTATAATGCTACTCTTAACTTCACTCCCCAGCGAATCTAGAAATTTGACCCTATCACCAACTTTTAGTTTGTGTGTATACATAATCTTGGCATTCCAATATATAAGTCTTATATTGCGGGTACTTCCAATAGCAATCTCTTGTTGCGGGATAAAGTGAAGGCCAAAATCTTCAAGAAAGATATAATTTGTATCTTTAGCTTCAGGTGTGGCGTTAGTAAAGATATAATTACACTCAACATGAGTGTGCCTGAGAGCTGATTCTTTAATAAGTTGTCTGTGATCTTTAGGTGCAATATCTGTCCTAACACTTTGAACATACTTTTTAGTTATCTTTTCAATAAACTCAAGAGGAGTATTTGCACAAAAACTCTCAGTTATAATTTTTGTTCTATCAGCATAACTCATATTGATTATATGTCTATTAGGAAATGCTATAGAGATGGCATTCTCTACACTCATGCCTTGAAATTGATTTATGTCAAGTTTGCTATTGAAGTAATTACTTTTTGTTGCCAAATGAACTTCAAGATCAACACTAAAATCACCACTATCATAATCAGTACTCATAGGAACACCTAAATACCCTGACATAATAAAATCATAATCTCTAGAGTCTGCGAATTTTTTATAAAATATCTTTACAATATCTCCTTCATTTACATTACGAGTAAAATCAAGAGATAAGTTCCAAAGGGTTAGTTTGCTTCTCTTTGCACATACATAATTATTGCTTGAGTAAATATCAGATATTGATATGTCAATGTGTATACCGTCTTCAGTTTTAATTATGATTTTAGGTTTTTCTTCTGATGTGCTAGTTTGACTTATGTTATAAAATTCGATTTTAAAGTCGTATTTGATAAGCCTTTCTTCCATTTCCTTATCCTTTATATACATTAAATGTTTTAAGAACTTCTAATGTGAGACTAATTTCAACCTCATCAAGGTATACTGTGTCTTTAAGGGTAAGAGATGTAATTGCAACTATGCTTCTAAACCCTAGAGTTGGGCTGTAGAGGCTAAATGGAACACTCTCTTCAACTCTGTTAACCAGTTGTTGTTTTGCTAAATTACTAGTATGAGGAAAAATTAACTTTCCAAAAGCCGTATTAGTTGAAAAATTAACCAGTTCTTTATAAGCACTAGTTAATACAGCATTATTTAGTGTGATAACTTCGCCAGTAAAAGTTGGATTGTAACTTACGTATTCAGACTTACGTGTGTAATAGTCAATTACAGGATGTTTTGAACATGTTGTGGTGTAAGTTGTGCTAATTAGTTCACTTTTAGGTAAAATGAAGAACCCTTGAGGGACATATCCAAGTCCTTTAAAGTCCATCCTTGGACATAAACTTAAGAAGTTATATGACATAAACAAAGTAGAGATTTCATTAAATGTTTCTTTAAGAATATTTGTTATTTGTGATGGTGTAAGATTTAAAGGGTCTAGTATTGCCTTTAGGGGTGCTGTGTCTTTGTATTTATGAGTAAAATCAGTTGTAAATTGTGATATCATATATTTAAGGTGTCCTTATACTTGAATCCTCTTCTGTTTTAAGTTTAGCAAGACTCTCACCACTATCTCCACCTAAAAATTTAGGAAGTATTGCTTTAAGTCTTGCAATTAATGCGTCTAGAGAAAAAATACTTTTAATTCCCTTTATTAAAGGTTCAATAACATGTGTTTGGAAATTAAATGTTGAAGCCCAATCGAGTATTTTGTTTAAAGAAGTAACTAACGGTTCTAATACCTTGGCAGTAAGTTTTGAACCTGTGTCATTAAGCTTTTCTAAGCTACTTTTAGCCTCTTCTGTCGAGCTTGAGTAAGTAGGAAATTTAAGTGAGTTCCAATCGTTAATTACTTCCTTTAGTTTATGACTTCTGTAATCAAGGGCCTGGCCTGGTGCTAGTATGTCATATTCCATTGCGGCTCGTTCATTATATTTACCAGTAAACTCTTTAAATGAGCTCATAATGTCATAGAGAGGACCGCTTTTACCTTGCAAGAATTCTACTACTGCTGCAATAGCCGAGTTAGTATCATCAACAACCCCAGTAGATTTAAGCTTTGCAGCAAATTCTACTGCCTTTTTAAGATTATTGTCATTGTTTTGACCTAAAAATTCGAGTTCTTTTCTAATTATCCCAGCCAAGTTTAGGAAATCTTCTCTCTCTAAATCCCTTTCAAAACCGGAAAATCCTTTAAGCATGTGACTTAGTGATTTCTTCTCACCTGTTGTAAATACTTTTGAAGTAATTGCATGTGTTTTACTTAATTTTGCATTTTCTTCTAAAGATTTCTTAGCATAACTAAATATTCCCGAAGCACCACTACTAACAGCATTTCCAAGAGCAGTCCCAGCAGCGATTTTTAAAATACTAGCGCCTTTAAGAATACTACTTTGAACGGTTTTGTTAAGTGTTGTTGCTTTGTGCTCCCCACGTTTCAAATCTTCATATTCTAGTCGTCTTCGCTCTTTAGTTGACATTAAGGAATGCTTGAATGCTTTTCGCCTAGCGTCTTCAAATGTGTATCCAAGCTTAATGAGTTTTTTAGTCTTAGTAAGTCTAAACTTTTCTACACTTTCCCTTAAACGTTCATATTTTTTTTGTTTGGCTAGTTCACGTTTCTTCTCATATAAATTGTGTTTTAATATATCCCTAGTACTCTTTAGATGTGATCGCTTAGGTTTAATTAAACGTTCTAGTTTGGCTATATCTTGTTCTAAAGATTTGCGAGTTGATGCGTGATCAAGTACACCTTTAAATTTAATTGTAAATTTTGTATCATTCATAATACACCTTTACTAAGGAACATTTCAAATATTTGCTTTTCAAGTTTAAGTTCAGATATTTTGTTAACTTCCATTAAATCTTTATAATTTAGTGTTTTTACGTCATTTAAAGTGCAAACACCCATAATAATTGGAAAGAAATATTTGTTTTGTTTTATCTCTTCAAGTAGCTTAAAATATTCAAGCTTAGTTTCATGTAATACTTGTATATATTCATTACTACTGCTTTTCATAAGTTTTAAATACCTTCTATATTTTGATATTTTGTATTATCTCTTCATAATTCCAACTATCATCAATGTAATCAAATTGTACAAATCCACGAGTATTATTTAGATAATGACTTAAGTAAACTAAATTTGGTCTCTTAAAGTCAGGATCTGATTTGAATGTATCAAACTGAATTGAGTAAAGTATGGCTTGAAGATATTCTTTATAGTAAGTAATGTACTCTCTATTTTCATTTAAAATAAAGTAAAATTCATCTAAAAAGCCCGGTTTAATCATTAAATTAGTAATTTCGCTTAAGTACTTAATTTCATTTAGTTTGTATATGCCCTCACTTTGTGAAAATCCTAATATAGAGTCCCACTTGTAGACAGGAAGTATTCTTACTTCAAATGTATGTGTTTTGTCTTTAGTTAATATATTCATTTTGTAACGTGTAATCACAAATCCTCCTTAATTATTAAATTTAATTGTCAACTGTGCATCCAACTGCTCTTATCTCGAAAGTAACCTTTTCAGCTTCAGCAGAGTAGCTTCTAGAGGGTTCTTCTGCAAAAAAAGCAGAGTTAGATATGATTTTGATGTCTTCTAAGTCATTGAATACTAAATCTAACATTCTTTCATTCTTACTTTTGGACATGTTATAAAATTGGTCTTTTGAAAGCTTTGTTAGCAATTTGTAATCATAAGATCCAATTGAAACCTCAATATTGAATATAAAAACAATGGTTCTAGGGTCTCTAAAGCTAACTACGGGAAACCCTCTATCTTCACTGCTAGCTACCGCTCTTGTTGTAGGTTCACTTGTAAGTTCTAACTTACCACTTTGAATCTCATGTCCACCAATTGAAAAAACTATGTTTCTTAAATCATAACATTGTGTCATTGTTTAAGTCTCCTTTAAGCTAGTTAGATAATTTTGTATATCTTGTGCTGTAATGTTTAAAAGAACGGAGTTCATAGAGTAGTTATAAGTAATCTCTACGGATAAGAAAAGCTTTAGCTGCGGTGTTGGTGATACTTGAATCTTAAGCTTAGAGTACGCAACAATTAGACCTCTATCAATGAAACGTTTAAGCATACATTCAATAGCTGCACTGTAAGCATTATCTCGCTCTCCTGAGAGTTGCAATTTTGATAATTTACTATTTTGTCTACCATTAAAATTCCATACTCTAATAAGCTCTGATGTAAATTCATATTTGATATAATGGTAAGTGAAGAGTTCATCAATAGGAGTGCCTGAAAGTGTTACTCCTTCTTTGAAAGCTTTAACACCATCAAGACCAGTTTCATTAAGAAGTGAGTAGAAGTTAATATTTGCCCCTCTAAGTTTAGAAATTGTATCATCATCAGTAATAGGATCCATGCCGCTAAGTTTGAGTCCATAAGGATTAGCAGCTTGAAATATGCTAGCTTCATGTAAGTATTTAGATATAAATCTTAAGTGAAGGTTCTCATCACCTTTAGAGTGGATAACAATAATTTTTTCTTTAGAGTTACTACCGTTTTTAAATAGTTCTTTTATTTCCGATTCTTTTGTTGCAAATACAAAAAAGTGCTTATCGGCTTTAAAATGTGTATAATCATCTTTGTAAAGAGTAAGACCATCACCACCATCACTGTTACTTGCATAGGTGTTTATAAGTACAATAAATGTATATCTATTGTCTCTAAGCTCTGATTTTATTGCCTTTGCTTCAGTGCCTTCTTTATATATAAGTAGTTTAACTGCTTTAAGTCCAGCATCACCTGAAGAAAAGAATGCTTGTATTGCTTTTTTTAGATATTCTTTTTCTTTATTAAATTCATCATCACCATTACTACCTTCCTTCTCAAGTGCATCAATCTGTTTTTCAAAGCTATTTATATTTAAGTTTAATATTTTTACCTTAGGTGTAGACTCGTTAACTTTAATCTTTGAACATTTATATACTAATAACGGCTGGTAATAATTTACATGTTTTATATCTAAGGCCTGATGAGTTAAATTCACACTAATTGTATCTTGCGGCATTCACTTCTCCTCCCTAATTAGTTGTTCTATTACTTGCATGTTAGCTTTAAAAGCTTGACTGCAACAATATGCAGCGTTGCTATAATTAGAATCAATTTTAACAAGTCCACTGTTTTGCATATTTGTTGTAGGGTAAATATATAAGTTGACCCTAATTGAGTATTTATCATCTTCTTCTTGTTCTAGTGTTAACTTACAAGTATTCTCATAAATAAAATCGCTAAGTAGACTATAAATTTGAAACATGGTGTAATAAGCATCCTTGTCTTTAGAGTTTATAACCTGACTTAAAATGAATATTTGAAAATGCAAACTAAACTCATTTACATTTTTGTAAAATGCACCAGATCTTGATCCTAATGTTAAGTCATCCATATTTTCAAATTTAATTGCAATAATGTTTGCACATTGAAGAGTGTATTTAGACATGTATGGATGATTGTATGTATGAATTAAATCTAACTTTATCTCTAAATTAGAGATACGTTCTTTAAAATTTTTAAAATAAGAAATTAAGCTTTTATGTATGTTCTGTGTACTTAATATCACTCATTTACCCTATAGCTAATAGAATTAAGCATATTTGCAGTATCAACTAGAGCAACTTCTGGGTGAGGAGAACCTTTATTCTTTTTAAAGTCAATTGTCTTACTAGAGAGTCCAGGTTTTACCTTACCGGATATGACATAATTTGTGTAATAAGTAATAAATGCTTCTGCTATAGCTTGCATACCTTTTTTAGGATTTTCCATAAAGCAATTTCTTATATAACTTGTGTCTATATGATCTTTGAATCCCATTTCATTAGCAACAGCATAAAGATGTGATCTTAAAGGCATTTTGCTACTACCCATCTCATGAAGACTTGCTATTTGAGCATTTCGTTTATCAAACCAACCAATCTCTACTTCCATTCTACTTCCTTCAAAATTATAGTAAGATAGCCAATACTAGAATCGATACTTAGAATTTCATAAAAGGTACTTTTAGCTGAAATTCTATCTTTAAGTTCAAAATCCAAATTGGACGTAGTATAAAGTTTGTGAAGTGACTTTATATCATAAAGATTAATATTGGGCATGCTTACAAGCGTGTCAGCTTTTATACTAAAGAGTACCCCTGTAAACTCACTAAAGTTATTCTTATTGAAAGTTACATCATGGGAGGCTAAATCCTCCAGGTAAGCATAGGTTCCTTTATAAAGTTTTAAAGTCTCTTCATTCCTGTAGTAAGAGATTGCTCTTGATGCTAACTTTGAAAGTCTATCTCTAATGCTACTCATCACCTTATAAATCCTATACAACAATGAGGATTGTTTGTTTGGCTTTTTAGAGAACTAAGTAGCGATTCAAACTGTCTACAAAAACTTAAAGTAGCATTAGCCTCATTACTAGCAGGGTAATATGAAATTTCAAGCTCATTTAGCTTTTCATTTTTAATCCTCTCAAGACCAAATTCGCGTATTACTCCTGCTTGACTTAGCTTGCAGCTTATATAGTAACAAAGCAGTAGTATCAGATGGGAGGAGCTAATCATACTAGCATCAATTCCTTTAGTTATTATTATCATCTCAAGTAGTTCTGTGTAAGTTTCAAACTGTGTAAATGATAATATGTCTTCATTTAAGTTAAGTAAATTTAAGATTTTACTATGAAGTGTTTGAAGCTCAGCTGACATCTCTACTCCTCTTCTACTAATAATTAACTTTCCCTTGATACTAATTCGCAAAATAGTATTATCTGTTGCTAAGAGTCCACCAAGTACAAAATCAAGGTATGAATGTGCAATATCACTTGAGTCCTCATCAACTTGCCCATTTAGCATTGGTAACATGTATTTATTTGGTTTAAGTTTAATAAGATTAGGACTTAATGGATAAATGAGTATCTGGTTTTTTAGTAAATGACTTGTATTTAAGTAAACTTCTTTTCTATTATTAATAGACTTAATAGCCTTAATTAAGTAGAGTTCCCCTGAATCATTTGTATAACGAACATCATCTGATGAAACACTTGTTATTGCACATGGTCCAAATAGTTTGAAACTTGTTATTGGGTCAACTAATACCATCATAGGTGTTGAGAATTCATCTCCTAACTCTAATTTTAAAAGCCCTTCTTTAATTTTTTGAAAGAGTTTATCTATCTTATACATCTTATCTTTATTTGAATACTCAACTTCTTCATCAATTTGATTTGGCATATTAAGTAGACCATACATATTAGGAAGTCTTCGTTTTTCAATCTTTCCGTCTTGTTGGATTAAAACATTACCCGTTAAGATAAACTCGTCAATAAGTTTAATAATCTCATTACTGGCTAACTTATATGCTTCTTTGAAAGGCAGTAAATTATTACTTACACTACCTACATAATCATTATCTTGATAAAATCCTTCAGCAGTTTGCTTTAAATGTCTAAATCTGTATTGTATTTTAAGGTAATCAAGCTTAAATAGATGTGCTTTAAAGTTAATAGTTGAGTTAGCCTTAACTCCATTTGCTAACGTTGTAGGATTTTTATTAACACATGCATCCCATTTTATTGCGTTTATATACTGACAGGAAGTAGCGTTCTCTTCAATTTGTTCGCTTGAGAACCACTTATAAAACATTGGTTTTCTTACATCACTCTCCACATTTACTATTTGTCTAACATTATATTCGTCATTAAATTCTAACATCAAATACTCCTAACTTTGCTTAATATCAACTCTCAAAATAGTATTGTCTGTTGCTAAGAGTCCACCAAGTACAAAATCAAGGTATGAATGTGCAATATCACTTGAGTCCTTATCAATTTGTCTATTTAGAGTTGGTAACATATATCTACTTAGTTTTAACTTTAGTAATTTTGGACTCATTGGATAAATGAGTATCTGGTTTTTTAGTAAATGACTTTTATGTAAGTAAACTTCTTGCCAATCATTTACAGCCTTAATTGTATCAGTAAGAACCTCTTTCCATTTATCATTAGATGATGAAGATGTATTTGGTATTGCATATGGTTCAACTAGTTTTAAACTTGTTAATGGGTCAACTAATACCATAAATGGTGTTGAGAATTCTTTTCCTAGCTCTAATTTTGCAAGTCCTGACTTTATTTTTTCAAAGATCTTATCCATCTTATCTTTATCGCTACTACTTACTTCTTCTTTAACTTGATTTGGCATATTAAGTAGCCCGTACATATTAGGAAGTAATATTTGTTGATTCCTACCATTTTTTTTGACCGTAACAGTACCGGTTAAAATAAAATTATCGATAATCTTGATAATCTCATCACTTGCAAGCTTAAATGCTTCTCTAAAGGAGAGCAAATTGTTATTTGGATTTCCAATATATCCATCATTGGTATAAAAGTTCTCTTCATCTTGATTTACATGTCTGAATTTGTACTGTAACTTTAGGTAATTAAGCATTACGGTTTCTGAACGAAATCCAATAGTTGAGACAGCATTAACTTCATCTGTTAATGCTGTAGGGTTTTTATTTACAAACGCATCCCATTTGATACTTTTCACAAAACCAGTTTTAAGATTGATGTATTCAAACTGTTCATCAGCTAACCATTTGTAAAATTCTGGTATACTTACATCATTAATAACATTTGCAATTTCTTTTGAATAATAATCTAAATCAAATAAATCTGACATAAAATCTCCTTAATTTAAAGACTTGTTTCCATAAGTTACTACACTTACTATGTAAAGGTCACTTGACAACTGAATCGAATCTGATGTAGCTATAGCATTGACATTGGTAGATCCATTAGCCTTTTCAAGCTCACCATTTGAATTAAATTTAAGCTTATCTTTTTCCTTAATAGAATTATCTTTAGCAACAAGATACCCTTCAAAATATTCCGTAATTGGCACTACTGTTGCCCTTTGTGTAAAATCATCTATGTTAACACATATACCAAAAAGGTCATCACCACCTCCAGGTTCAACATGTGGTTCATAGTGTGGCTGTCCTTCAACAAAGGGATTTACAACAAGTTTTACTCCTCTCTTATATGGATAACCTTTAGTTGGATGATTCTCTAATCTAGTCTTGCTGCTTGTTGCAGTCCCGCCAGAATTACTAAAATGTAAATTCTTATCTCTAAAATCAGTATTGTTACTAAAAGTAGCTGAATAATTGCTAGGATTCTTCATAAGTCCTTTTAACTTATCTCTTTTAGTTTCATAGTCCTTGACTAATTGCGTGATATCATTAGATGACAATATTTAACCTCCTATTTTGATAATTAAAAATTCTTTAAGATCTATTACCATACACCGTTACTTCAACAAAATGTAATTTGGATTGTCCCTTACGGGTAGCATCATCTGGTGCTAAATCAATGGTGAATGCGTCATCAAGTGCTACGATATTCATCATTTTTTTGCCACCATTTCCTGCTTTTATAAGCATTCCGTTTGAATTGAAATCTAATTTATCTGCTATCTTTATACTTGCATCACTAGCTGATAAATATCCAGTAAAATTATTAGTTATTGGAATTACAGATGCCGTGTCAGTACTCTCATCAACATCAATGCATATACCATACATATCCTCATCATTAGATGGTATGACATAAACAGCATCACTCTCTATTGAAAGCTTAACAGCACGCTTGAATGGCCATCCTTTATATGGATACTTTTTTATAATGTCAACACTACTAGATATTGAAAGGGCATTAGAATCAATAATTTTCATCTTATCTTGAAATCCATTTTCAAAACCACTAAATAAAGCCCTATCTGCATGTTGATTCTTAGTGTATTGTCTAAGCTTTAGGATTGCATCCCTATATTGAGTCTCAAGTGACTCTACTTGTGCAGGTGTATGTCTTTTGCTGCGGCTTTTAGGCTGACTACTTATCCTCAATGATTCTACATCATCTAGAGTATCTAGAGTCTTTAGGGTCTCTACATCTAGTGTTTTTAAAAATTCTATTTGCTCTAAAGTTGCCATTTGATTCTCTAATTCATCATCTGAATGCAAAGTATCACCGTCTTGAACTTCTTTATTACCTTTAATACCGCTAGGAGTAGTTATTTTTTCACTTACCAAACTCATTAACTACCCTTCAATGCCCTATTTCCAAATACACTAACATTTATTATGTAGAGACTATCATTTAATTTATATGCTTTTGATAAAGCTATTGCATTCACTTTAGTGTTACTTGAAGTACTAGCCTTTTCAAGTTCACCATTTGCATTGAAGAACAATTTATCTCCAGCATTAATTGAAGCCTGACTATCCTTTTTTACTACTAAATACCCTTCAAAATATTCCGTAATCGGCACTACTGTTGCCCTTTGTGTAAAATCATCTATGTTAACACATATACCAAAAAGGTCATCACCACCTCCAGCTTCAACACGAGGTTCAAAGTCACCTTCAAAAGATAACTTTACTCCTCTCTTATATGGGTATCCCTTAATTGGATAGTTAACAATTACAGTATCTGAACTTGTACTAGTTCCGCCAGAATTACTAAAATGTAAATTCTTATCTCTAAAATCAGTATTGTTACTAAAAGTAGCTAAGTCACTACTAGGATTCTTCATTAATGCTTTGATTTCTTTAAGTTTATCTTCATATTCTTTTTTAAGTTGCGTGATATTATTAGACACACCAACCTCCCCTTAAGCACTGCGTTTGTTTATTCTTTTGGAATTCTGTTTTTGTTGATTTATATAAAACTGTATCATACCTTCTGTAATCTCACTTCGATTAATTGGTCTGAAATTTGGATCTGAGATTGATATTGTCTCTCTAAATTTAACACTCCCATTTTTAGAAGAAACATCACTCATACTCTCATTACGCTTTCTATGTTTTATATTCACCTTTGCCAAATCTAAAAGCTGTTCCAAGATCTTTCCTTCAAGATGTTCTGCTGATTCAACCTTAGCTATAGCTTTTATCTCTTCAGGTAATACATATTTTCGAACAAGCTCTCGGCTTTGGGCTAAGAGTATCTCATCAAGTGAATATCCTTTAGAGAGTAATGTCTCTTTATTAAAGTGATTACTTAAGTATTTACTTGCAAGTGTATCAATCTCATTGATACGTGTTGCTTCCTTTAAGAGTTTATCTTGTAATAATGCACGCTCCTGAACCTCAGCAAGTTCTTTTGATACACGCTCATTTATACTTAAAGCCTGATTATCAGATTCTTTTGATGCTTTATACGCTTTATATTCTTCATATTCAGCAGCACTTATACTCACCATAACAGGTGTTTTACTTACTGCTTCTGTATCAGTAGCGGTCTTTAAAGAGTCATTTGTCTTCTCTACTTCCATATTAATCTCCTTTTATTTTCATAAATAATCTGTCTTGTAAATTTGCCTTATCAACTTTACTTAAGGCAGGATTTAGCATTAAAGCTACATACTTGTCATACATTTCAAGTAATCTCATATCTCGCTCTATTTTTTCTTCTTCACTTAACACATAAAGTGAATTAAAATGCATCTTAAGATTGAAATACTTAACAAGTTTACTATTAATAGTAACTTCAATTTGTTCTTGAACACTTTTTAAAAAGTCATAATAATTAGACCTATCCCCTTTCCCATCATTTCCAAGCCCCTTAGTTTGCTCATTAAAACTTCTAGTTAATGGCTCTTTTGTATCAGCACCTATCTTTGCCTTTACTAAGGCTAATGCTTCCTTTAAATAGGTTAAGTCATACTTAATAACCTCCAGTGACGCATCAGGTGTTCCACTGTAAAAAATACCATTATTATTTAAGTTAGATTTAAGCCGCGTAAGCTCTCGCTCTAAATCTCTATTTACACTCTTAAATGTGCTTATATGATTTTCATCTACATTTCTTTTAAATAGATTAGAGAATATACGTGGCTTATCATTAACGCCCTTAGTTAAAATCTCTAATGAAGTCGTAGCATCACTTAAGGCATCTTGTAATGTTACTAATGATTCATCCTTGTAAAATAAAAAGTTATGTTGCTCTATTCTCCTCTCTATTTCTTTATATATTTGTTCAAAAAGATATATATTAAGCAAAAAGCTTTGCGTATAACATGGACTGTAAGCTTTAAGTATATAATCATAATTAGAGTGTATGATTACTCTATTCTTATGAATCTTCAACTCTCTATAAGATATCTTCTCATCTGTATTTACTTTGAAAATGTATGTTATATAATTAAAGTCAGGCCCCTCATCACGAACATTGTTATAGTCAAGATACATAAACCCAATAGGAAGTTCTAGGTTCACGCTTAAATGTAAATCTTCAAGTAAGTCAGCAGTTTTAACTAAAATGTATCCAACACCATTAAAACGGTAACTAATTAAACACTGCAATAATGCTTCTTTTAACTCTATTTTTAAGGCTTCTAAAGCATCATTAACATTAAAAGCAGTATCAATACTATTTAAGGTAATTCCATTCTTAAGAGTGTCCTCTGCTACATTTGAAATATAGTTTCTAAAAAATATTGAATACTTATATAACTCTCTTGCGTTGATATTGCTATTTGAAATCATGATCTCTTTAACCTTTCACCATAAATATATGGTGAAAATATAACGCAACAATTGACAAAAACTAATTGTTTCTAACAAAATTTAAATAATTT